>JBDSAM010000183.1:0-10620 GCA_039922135.1 Blastocatellia bacterium | reverse complement strand
GGCGTACTACCGGACGAAGGGGGGCACGGCGAAGATGAACAGGCGAGACTGCCCGCGGGGGCGCGGGCGTACCCACAGTTTTGAGGAGGCAGCGTGAACTATTCAGCCGATGATTTCGATCAGGAATCTTATGAGCCGCCGGAGCCGGATCGCGAAGGGTTTCGCGACTTCATCCACAGTCTGCCGCTTATTGCGCCTCCGGAAATCGCCGACCGGCTGGAGCAGCTTGGCTACAAGGGACAGGAAGAGCCGCGTCGCGCGCTTTCGCTGATGGCTTATCGTCACGTGCGACGGTTAAAAAGGTTGCACGTAAACAACGAACCGCGCCGCCACGTCTCGCCGAAACAGAACACTCTGATGGTTGGGCCGACGGGCTGCGGCAAGACATTTCTGGTCGAACAGCTCTTTCAGCAAATCTTCCAACTGCCCACGGTGATACTGGACGTGACCAGCTTTACCGAAAGCGGTTACATCGGCGATGACGTCGGCACGATCCTGACGCGGCTAATCCTGGCCGCTGAAGGCGATCTTCTGCGAGCATCCTGCGGAATTGTTTGTTTGGATGAATTCGATAAGCTGGCTTCGTCAACCAGCAATGCGCGCTTTGCAGGCGAGGGCACAACCAAGGATGTTTCCGGCTACGGCGTGCAGCGCGAGCTGTTGAAATTGATAGAAGGCACGGACGTGATGGTGCCAATGGATTATGGGTATTCGTCCTATGGCCAGCGCGCGCCGCTTTCAACGCGCGATCTGCCATTCATCGCCTGCGGGACGTTCTCTGGAATTGAAGAGATCACTAAAAACGAAAGCAAGGTGATTGGTTTCGGTGAAAGAGAGATGCGCAAAGGCGAAGGAGCGTCACCGGTCTTGCCCCCAGTTCTGGAAGAAGTCGAAGTCTTTCAGCGCTACGGCTTCCTGCCGGAATTGATGGGCCGGTTTGCGCGCATAGTCCGCTTCGAACCGCTCCCACTTGAAACGCTGCGGCAGATTTTGATGGACAACGTGCTGCCGCAATTCGTCCGCGAGTTCCGCGTCGAAGGCTTACAGTTGACCGTTACTGAAGCCGCCATCACGCACATCGTTACCCGCAGCCTGAAACGCGGCACGGGCGCGCGGGGCCTGCATTCAGGCTTGATCACAGCGATTGAACAAACAGCGTTCGACACGTTCCAACGCGTGACCAATGCAGAAGTTGTAATTGATGTGACAAGCGGACACCTGAAAAGCGACATTCGCAAACGGGCTTAAAGACGGTACGGAACCGGGAGCGGTAGCGACCGGGTTCCCCTGAAATGCGCGCCCACCGGGCCTACCCGGTCGCTACCGCTCCCGGTTCTGTACCAAATTTTTCACTGGAGATCATCTATGAAAATCAGCAAAATCTTTTTCGCAGGTCTGGCGGCGCTGATGGTTTTGTCCGTTGCTCCGCTGTTTCAAAAAGCCTCGGCTAATTCATCAACTTCTTCTGGTGCTGCGCAGCGGCAGTTGCGGATTATATGCTTCGGCGCGCATCCCGACGATGCTGAGATTGGCGTTTCTGGGACTGCTGCTTTGTGGGCCGCCAAAGGCCACGCTGTCAAACTCGTAGCTGTGACCAACGGCGACATCGGCCATTGGAACGAAGCAGGCGGCCCGCTGGCCCGTCGCCGCAAAGTCGAGGTGGAACGCACCGCGAAAATCCTGGGCACGACGGTCGAAGTGCTGAACAACCACGATGGCGAATTGATGCCGACGCTGGAAAATCGCAAAGCCGTCACCAAGCTGATTCGCCAATGGAAAGCCGACATCGTCATCAGCCACCGTCCCAACGATTATCATCCTGATCATCGCTACGCCGGCATACTGGTTCAGGACGCGGCCTACATGGTCACGGTGCCGAATTTTGTTCCCGATGTGCCGCACCTGACAGACAATCCAATCTTTATGTACTTCTCCGACCGCTTTGAGAAGCCCAACCCATTCCAAGCCGACGTAGTCGTGGATATTGATTCGGTGATGGAAAAGAAGCTGGATGGTTTGTTGGGTATGGCTTCGCAGTTTTACGAAGGCGGCGCGAACGGCTCGGCTGATTTGATGCCAACTGACCCGGCCAAACAGAAAGAACGCTGGGCGGTCGTGCGCAAACGCTTCGTTGATCGCCAGCGCGCCGTTGCCGACAAGTACCGCAAGAACCTGGAAGAGTGGTACGGCCGGGAGCGCGCGGCCAAAGTTCAACACGCCGAAGCCTTCGAGATTTGCGAATACGGGCGCAGGCCAGTCAAGGCCGAATTGAAAGTGCTGTTTCCGTTCTTCGATTGAAGGGAGAGGCGCGGTTTCGTTATTCTGGATTTGAAGCCGGGAGGAAGACAAGAGGGTTATGAAAAGATCGCAATTCATCATCACGTTGCTGTTGCTTGCGTTGTTATTAAGCACGGCGTTCATCTCGCGTTTTTCGGCCAGCTATGGCGCGGTGCCGCTTGCCGGGTGGGCTGGGTTGATGCTGTTGACCTTCATTTCAGGATTTGCCCTCATCTCTTTGAGCACATCGCGGCGCCGCCGTCAGATATTGGAGGCAATGGCCGAAGCCGAAATGAAGCCGCGCGAAGTTAAGGCCAAGACCGCGCTATTGCCGCAATCGCTTGGTGCCGTGCTTGACCCTGATGGGCCGCCGTATCCGCATCCGGCGATCAACACTGCGACCTGCATCGGCTGTCACGCCTGCGTGGACGCCTGCCCGCACGATGTGCTGGCCATCGTCAATGGCAAAGCCACGCCCGTCGCCATCGAACAGTGCATGGAAGACACCAGTTGCCAGGTCGAATGCCCGACCGCGCCCAAATCCTGCATCGTCGTTAATACGAACAAGAAAATTCCCGAACGCAAAGTGCCGAACCGTGATCAGAAGTTTATGACCAACGTTCCGGGCGTGTACCTGATCGGCGACGTGTCGGGCGTTCCACTGATCAAGAACGCCATCAACGAAGGCGGCGCGGTGGTGGATTGCATCGTCGAAGATTTGAAACAGGCCGGCGCGAACGGCAACGCTGATTACGACGTGGCCATCATCGGCATCGGCCCGGCCGGGTTGTCAGCAACGGCACTGGCCAAGCAGCGCGGGCTGAAGTACATCGCTCTGGAACAGGATCAAGTCGTCGGCACAATCCAGCAGACCTATCAGGCGGGCAAATACGTCTTCTTCAACCCGGCGGACAAACCCGTTAAAGGCGGCATCGAGCTTGCCGGGCCGGGCGCGCCCAAAGAGACTATGATCAGTTCGTGGATGGACACGGTCAGATCAAACGGTCTGATCGTTAATGAATACGAAAGCTGCAAAAGCATTAAACCGGCAGGGCCAGCGGGGCAGGGGAGCAACTTATTCATCATTGAAACCGAACAAGAGAAGGCCAAGCGCAAAGTACAGTACAGCGCCCGCCGCGTGATTCTTGCCATCGGCAACCGAGGCATGCCGATGAAGCTGAACGTGCCCGGCGAAGATTTGAAGATCGCCGTCACCGGCACCGAGATGGCAATGCCGGCCTTTTGCAACAAGTGCGGCGACCAGCGCACCGGCGAAAACAAGTTCTGCCAGAACTGCGGTAATCCGTTCACGCCGAAGCTCAAAGAGCGTGCGGCCTACGAAGACGAGCGGGTTAAATACAAACTGTCCGACCCGAACGATTACAGCGGCAAGCACGTGATAGTAGTCGGCGCGGGCAATTCAGCCATCGAAGCAGCGGTGGATCTGGCTGCCTATCGCTCTGAAGATGGAACCAAGATTACAGGCTGGCGCGACAATACCGTCACGCTGATCGTTCGCAGCAACCTGAAAGGCGATCTGAAGCTTGGCAATAAGATGCTGGTCTACGAATGCATTGACGAAGGAAAGATCAATGCCCGCTTCGGCCAGACGATCAAAGAGATCAAGCCCGGCGAGGTCGCGCTGATGAATGCCCGCGAACGCGATCCCAAAACCGCCAAAGAGATCGCACGCATCAAAAACGACTACGTTTTCGCCCTGATCGGCGGCGAAAAGCCAACCAAGTTTTTAGAAAGCATTGGCATCAAAATTGGTTAAAAAAGGGTACGGCAGATATTGAAGCTGCCGTGTTCCTTCCTCTATTACCTGTATTACCTGCCGTTTATGCGGGGTGGACTTTAGGAGTTGGCATGCTATGATTCGCCCTCCTCGAATTGGCTATACCAATGCAGGAATATAGAATTTCTCAACAATTCGATCTACAACAAGCCTCAGAACCGCCTTCTCACAATGTCGGCGATTGGCGTTTGAGGCCTGACGAACAAAAAGAGGGAAGTAACAATTCTGTCGGCTCGCCGCTTTGCGAAGTCAAAGCCGAAGCCGGTAGAATGATGTCAAAATTTGAATGGAGTCTGTTACTAAATGTCTGCTGTAACCATCGAAGACTTGGTAAAAACCAAACCACTTGTTGAAGAGCTTGAGACCGTCACCATTCGCTTCGCCGGCGATTCCGGCGATGGCATGCAAGTGACTGGCAGTCAGTTCACTTCAACCTCCGCCATCATCGGCAACGACATCTCGACCCTCCCGGACTTTCCGGCAGAGATTCGCGCTCCAGCCGGCAGTTTGCCGGGCGTTTCCGGATACCAATTGAACTTCAGCAGCCGCGAGATCCGCACGCCGGGCGATGAACCTCAGGTGCTGGTGGCGATGAATCCGGCGGCGCTGAAAACCAACCTGCCCGATTTGGAACAGAGTGGGATCCTGGTGGTCAACACCGACGAATTCAACGCCAACAATCTGCGGAAAGCGGGGTACCAATCGAATCCGATTGAGGACGGTTCGCTGTCCGGCTACCGCCTGTTCAAAGTACCGATCACGTCGAACACCTTGAAGGCGCTGGAAGGCTCGGCGCTGCCTTTCAAACAGCAGGATCGCTGCAAGAACTTTTACGCGCTCGGATTGATGTATTGGTTGTATGACCGCCCAATGGAACCGACCCTGAAATGGGTCAACGAAAAATTCGGCGCGAAGCCGGAAGTCGCCGCCGCCAACATCCAGGTGCTCAAGGCGGGCTTCAACTACGCCGACACAACGGAACTCTTCACCACGCATTACCGTGTCGGCAAAGCCAAAATCAAGCCGGGCAAGTACCGCAACATCACAGGCAACGAAGCGACGGCCATCGGCTTCATCACGGCGTCGCAATTGGCCGGACGCCCGCTGTTTTACGGCAGCTACCCGATCACGCCCGCTTCCGACATCCTGCACGAACTGTCGAAGCACAAAAATTTCGGCGTCAAAACTTTTCAGGCCGAAGACGAAATCGCCGCGATTGGATCCGCTATCGGAGCATCGTTTGCTGGTCATATTGGACTGACAGGCACGAGCGGCCCAGGAGTGGCATTGAAATCAGAAGCGATTGGTCTGGCCGTCATGACTGAACTGCCATTGGTCATTATTGACGTGCAGCGCGGTGGCCCATCCACTGGATTGCCGACGAAGACCGAGCAAGCTGATTTGCTGCAGGCAATGTTTGGCCGCAACAGCGAATGCCCGGTCGGCATTGTTGCGCCGTCCACGCCGGGTGATTGCTTCATCATGGCGATTGAAGCAGTGCGTCTGGCGACGAAATATATGTCCCCGGTCTTTTACCTGTCGGACGGTTACATCGCCAATGGCTCCGAGCCCTGGGAGATTCCTTCGATTGACAGCCTGCCGGAGATGAAGGTTCACTTCCGCACCGAGGTGGAAGGATTCTTCCCGTACCTGCGCGATGAGAAGACGCTGGCGCGGCCTTGGGCAATTCCCGGGACGCCGGGCCTTGAGCATCGCATCGGCGGCATCGAAAAACAGAACATCACCGGCAACGTCAACTACGATCCTGAAAATCACGATTTCATGGTTCGCCTGCGCGCCGAAAAGATCGAACGCATGCAGCAGGACATTCCCGACATTGAGGTCTTCGGCGAGAAGACCGGCAAGGTACTGGTGCTCGGTTGGGGATCAACACACGGCGCAATCACAACGGCGGTCGAACAACTGCAAGAGCAAGGACAATCAGTGTCGAGCGCACACCTGCGCTATCTGAACCCATTCCCGAAGAATCTAGGCGATATTTTGAAGAGCTTTGAAACGGTCATCATTCCCGAATTGAATCTTGGGCAACTGGCGATGCTGGTACGGGCGAAGTTTCTGGTGGACGCGGTCAGCTTCTCGCAGGTCAAAGGCAAACCGTTCAAGGTTTCGTCGCTGGTCCACAAGATCAAGGAATACCTAATAAGCAATGAATAAAAGTGACTGGGTCATTCGTCGCAAGGCGCGCCAACGGAAGAGAGAAGAATAGGATCGTCGGCTCTATCAAGCCCAGGAGAAGATCGAATTCGCAAGCGGCATCTCAAACGGCATCTTTAGATAACGATAGAGAGCGAATGACCATGCTGGCAATGCTTTTGGAAAATCTTGGTATAAACCAAGCGATGCAGCTTGGAAACCCTGCCCACTGAAAGCGGCTGTAGACGATTTGATTCAGTCAACAATAAGGTAAATCACAATGAGCGAAAACGCACATCCAACCAATGGCACGAACGGCGCGAATGGAACCGCTGCTACGGTCAAGCTGACGCGCAAGGATTTTGTCACCGATCAGGAAGTGCGCTGGTGCCCTGGCTGCGGCGATTATTCGATCCTGGCGCAAGTGCAGAAGGTCATGCCGGAACTGGGTTTGTCGAAAGAAAAGATCGTGTTCATATCAGGCATTGGCTGTTCCAGCCGCTTTCCGTATTACATGAATACCTATGGCTTCCACACCATCCACGGACGCGCACCGGCGATTGCGACTGGCGTCAAAGCGGCCAATCCCGACTTGCAGGTGTGGGTTATCACCGGCGACGGCGACGCGTTGTCAATCGGCGGCAACCACTTCATTCATGCATTGCGCCGTAACATTGATCTGAAAATTGTACTCTTCAACAACCGGATTTACGGATTGACCAAAGGGCAATACTCGCCAACTTCCGAGCAGGGCAAGAAGAACAAGTCGGCACCGATGGGCACAATTGATTATCCGATCAATCCGCTGAGCATGGCCTTTGCCGCAGAAGCGACTTTTGTCGGACGTTCGATGGACACGGAACCAAAGCATCTGTCGGCGATGGTCGAGCGGTTGGCGCACCACAAAGGTTCGGGCGTGCTTGAGGTTTATCAGAACTGCAACATCTTCAACGACGGCACATTCAAAAATTTCAGCGAGCGCGACGTGAAAGACGACCGCATGCTCTATCTGGAACACGGCAAGCCGCTGCTGTTCGGCAAGAACAAAGACAAAGGCATTCGCCTGAATGGCGTGACGCCTGAAGTTGTCAGCATTTCGGAACGCGGGGGCGAAAATGGCGTGACGGTTGACGACCTTCTGGTTCATAACGAGAATTCTCCCGAACCGAACCTGTCGTATATTATTGGCCGCATGCAGCATCCCGAGTATCCGGTGCCGATGGGCGTCTTCCGCTCGGTCAGCAAACCTACCTATGAAGATATGCTCGGCGATCAAATCTCGTCGGCGATTGCCACGAAAGGCGCTGGGAGTTTGGAAAAGCTGATTAACAGCGGCGAAACCTGGATGATCAACTGAATGCAGATTGCGGATTGCGGGATTTCCCGCTTTTCGGTTAATCCACTATCCCTAATCCACAAGCAAAATCAAAAAAATGTCCTTACTTGCAAGCATCGTCAATACTGTCAAAGATGTCGTAGATGTCGCGCGTTCGACCGCGCAGGGAATGGCCGTCACCTTGAGCCATCTCCCCACCAAAAAAGAGACCGTCAGCTATCCTGAAGAAGCTGTGACTATCTTCCATCGCTATCGTGGCGAACACTTTCTGGACGTCAACGAAGACGGCAAGGAGCGTTGCGTCTCGTGCTTCCTATGCGCGGCGGCCTGTCCGGCGGATGCGATCTATATCGAAGGCGCGGAAGACCAGCGCTCGTATGAAGAGCGCATAGGCATGGATCATCGCTACGCGAAAATCTATCAGATTGATTATGGGCGCTGCATTCTGTGCGGATACTGCGTGGACGCCTGCCCGACCGACGCGATCAAGCACGGTCACAATTTCGAGTGGGCGGTCTACACGCCGGGCGAAATGGTCAAAGACAAAGAGTATTTGCTCGGCAATAAATGGCGCGAGCCGGATGTTGAACCGACTCCGGCACAAATACCGATGGCCGCTAAACAGAAGCTCGATAAGTTCAATATCATTTTGAAGTAGCGGAAATTTTTCCGATCTGGTTTTCCAACGAATCATCGCGCAGCCCGCTGAACAATGTAGCTGCGCGATGATTCTTTTTCTTTATGAGCAAACCAGAAACATTCTTTCTAACGGGCGCGGCAAGCGGCATCGGTCAACATTTGGCTGAAAAGTTGATTGCCCAGGGTAGCCGCGTCTTCGCAACGGATGTGAACTTCGATGCATTGGCCGCGCATGCTCAGACGAATGGTTGGCCAGCAGAGAGAATGCGGCTCCGCAAATTGGATGTGCGCGATGCCGCCGACTGGGAAAGAGCGATCGAGGAAGCGGTTATGGCTTTTGACCGAATTGACGTCGTGATGAATATTGCGGGGTATATGCAGGCAGGCTGGGCGCACGAAGCCACGCCCGAAGTCGTTGATCGCCATCTGGACATCAACGTCAAAGGCGTCATCTTCGGAACGCAAGCCGCGGCGCGGCAAATGTTGAAGCAGGGCGATGGCCATATCATCAATATCGGTTCGCTGTGCGCATTGTCGCCAATTCCAGGCATTGCCATTTACTCAGCTTCAAAATACGCCGTGCGGGCTTTCTCGATTGCTACCGCGCTGGAACTTCGCCCGCGCAATATTTTCATTACAACCGTCAATCCTGACGCCGTTCGCACGCCGCTGCTCGATACGCAAAAAGGCATTGAAGCCGCGGCGATTGTCTTCTCCGCGCCGAAACTGTTGACAGTTGAAGATGTGGCTCGCGCGATTCTGGAAAAGGCGATCCCACATAAACCGCTGGAAGTTAATATCCCGAAGCATCGCGGCTGGCTGGCGCATTTGACCAATCTCTTTCCGCAGTATTCAGCCATCGTCAAATCGTTCTTAATCAAACGTGGGGCCGCAAAGCAAGCGGAGTTCTTTGCTCAAAAAACCGGCAAGGACGGTCCTCTTATCTAAACTCTTCTTCCGTTTGACGCCTTACCGGGAAGTGATTACTCTTGCGCTTACCACTAGCTATTAACCCAAGTTCACCCAAAACTCGCGAATGCCCCACAGATTCAAAAATCGTTTTCGCCGTCCACAGGAGTGCTAGATGTCGAAATATATCTTCGTCACCGGAGGAGTGGTCAGCGGTTTAGGCAAAGGCATTGCCGCCGCTTCGATTGCCGCGCTGCTGGAAGCGCGCGGATTGAAAGTCACGCTGATGAAGTTCGATCCATACATCAACGTTGATCCCGGCACGATGTCGCCATTTCAGCACGGCGAAGTCTACGTCACTGATGATGGAGCTGAGACCGATCTGGATCTTGGCCATTACGAACGCTACACCAAGGCCAGTTATTCAAAAGCCAATAACTGGACGTCAGGCCGAATTTATCTCTCTGTCATCGAAAAGGAACGGCGGGGCGATTATCTGGGCAAAACCATTCAGGTCATTCCGCACATCACCAACGAGATCAAAGATGCGATCAAGGCTGTATCCAAAGGCAATGATGTTGTCATCGTCGAGATCGGCGGTACGGTAGGCGACATCGAATCGCTGCCGTTTCTGGAAGCCATCCGCCAGATGGGAAACGAAGTCGGCCGTCACAACGCGACGTTCATTCACCTGACGCTGGTGCCTTACATCGCCGCATCGGGCGAATTAAAGACCAAGCCGACGCAGCATTCAGTCAAAGAACTGCTCGGCATCGGCATTCGACCGGACGTTCTGCTCTGCCGTTGCGACCGCGAAATCCCTGCCGATATGAAGTCGAAGATCGCGCTTTTCTGCAACGTCACGCAGGAAGCCGTGATCACCGCGCAAGATGTGAAGTCGGTTTATGAAATTCCGATCGTCTTCAATCGCCAGGGGCTGGATGAATTGATTGTTGATCTATTGCGTCTGCCGCTGGGCGATACTGATTTGCGCCAGTGGGCGGCGCTCACCCAGCGCATTCACGGCCTGCGCGAAACGGTGACCATTGGCATTGTTGGCAAATATGTCGAATTGGAAGATGCGTACAAGAGCTTGAACGAAGCATTGATTCACGGCGGTTTTGCCAATAATGTGAAGGTTAACTTCCGTTGGGTCGAAAGTGATGATCTGATGACCGATGACCATTGGGAAGACCGGTTGCGCGATCTGGACGCTATTCTGGTTCCCGGTGGATTTGGCAAGCGAGGCATTACGGGAATGATTCGCGCGATCGGTTACGCACGCCGAGAAAAGAAACCATTCTTCGGCATCTGCCTGGGGATGCAGTGCGCGGCAATTGAATTCGCCCGAAACGTCTGTGGCCTTGACCGTGCCGATTCGACGGAGTTTGACTTCGACACTCCTGACCCTGTGATCTTCAAACTGCGCGACCTGCTCGGTGTGGAAGACCTGGGCGGGACTATGCGGTTGGGAGCTTATGCTTGCAACTTGCGCGAAGGCTCGCTG
>JBDSAM010000182.1:0-3918 GCA_039922135.1 Blastocatellia bacterium | reverse complement strand
TGATTGGTGCAGATGTTCGACGTGGCCTTTTCGCGGCGGATGTGTTGTTCGCGTGTCGCCAGCGTCAGCACGTAGCCCGAACGGCCATCATGATCAAAGGCTTGTCCGACCAGCCGGCCTGGAATTTGCCGTTGCAGCTTTTCGCGGCAGGCAAAGAAGCCGCAGTACGATCCGCCAAAGCTAATCGGAATGCCGAATGATTGCGCTTCGCCACAAACGATGTCGGCTCCGGCTTTGCCTGGCGCTTGCAGCAAGCCTAAGCTCAGGGCTTCGGCCACGACGACAACAAATAGTGCGCCGACCTTATGCGCGGCGTCAGCCAGCCTCTGCAACTCTTCCACGCCGCCGAAGAAGTTCGGCGATTGCACGATCACCGCGCCCACGTCGTTGCCAAGCTCCGCAACTGCGTCAAGCTTTATCGCGCCGGTCGCGTCATCGAATGGCAGCGTGATTTCTTCGATGCCAGCGTTGCGGATATATGTGTCAACGACCTGGCGATATTCGGGATGCAGATTGCCCGCCAGAGCGACTTTTGAACGGCCCGTCACTCGCTCAGCCATCAGCACGGCTTCGGCAGTGGCGGTCGAACCGTCGTAAAGCGAAGCATTCGATACGTCCATTCCCGTCAGTTCGCAGATCATCGTCTGGTATTCAAAGATCGCCTGCAGAGTGCCCTGGCTGATTTCCGGTTGATATGGCGTGTAGGAAGTGTAGAACTCCGACCGCGAGATCAGCGTGTCAATGATTGTCGGGATGAAATGGTCGTACGCGCCCGCGCCCAGAAACGAAGTCATCCGTTCGCCGGTCAAACGCGTTGTGTTGCGTTCGGCAAGGCCACGGAAATAGTTGAGCGTGTCAGGTTCAGAAAGCGCCGCAGGCAGGCCGAGCGGGCGTTTCAGTTGCAGGTTGTCAGGAATGCCTTTGAAAAGATCGGCAATAGATTCGCGGCCCATTTCACGCAACATCGCTTCACGCTCTTGGGCCGAATTCGGAATGTAACGCATCGTTTTTAGCCAGAAATCAAAAGGCAAAAGGCAAAAATCAGAGGGCAAACAATTATCCTGCTCTACATTTCTACTTTTGATTTTTGCCTTTTGATTTTCCGATTACTCCTCTTTTTGTGACTCAATAAAGTCTTCGTATTCGCTAGACGACAGTAGTCTGTCAATCTCGCTCTGATTCGAGAGCTTGAGCTTGATCATCCAGCCTCCGCCATAAGGATCACTGTTGACCAATTCCGGCGCGTCTTCGAGCGCAGCGTTGATTTCAATTACTTCGCCGGAAGCGGGCGTAAAAAGCTCGCTGAAAGTCTTGACCGATTCGATCTCGCCGAAATGCACGTGGGCTTCGAACTTTTCGCCGACGCGCGGGAGCGCGACGTGAACCACATCGCCCAACTGCTCCTGGGCGAAATCGGTAATGCCGACAGCGCCGTCTTCAACGCGAATCCATTCGTGGTCTTTGGTGTAGTGAAGATTGTCGGGGTATGCAGCCATTGTGTCCCTCTTAAAGAAAATAGATGTTAGTTGCGGTTATTGACTGAACTATGTCGAAAAGGTGAAGAATCCGTTAGCGGCTTCTTTTGTAGAAAGGCGTCGGCACAACTTCTGCTGCCAGCCTGCGCCCACGAACGTCAATCTCGAATTTGGTCCCGACTCTGGTTTGCTCAACCGGCAGATAGGCCAGACCGATGTTCTTTTTCAAGAACGGGGCGGGGCTTCCTGACGTGACATGGCCGACTTGGCTGTCGCCGATAAATGCCGGATAGCCATCGCGGGCAATGCCTTTGTCTGTGACTTCAAAGCCTGCCAATTTGCGCGTCAGGCCTTTCTCTTTTTGCGCGGCTAAGGCGTCACGCCCCAGGAAATCGCCTTTGCTGAGTTTACATATCCAGCCCAGATCGGCTTCCAAAGCGGTTGTGGTGTCGTCAATCTCGTGGCCATACAACGCCATCTTTGCTTCCAGCCGGAGTGTGTTACGCGCGGCCAAACCGCATGGAAGCAAGCCATGCGATCTGCCCGTCTCGATGATCTTTTCCCACAGGCACTCGGATTCGTTTGGGTCAAAGTAGATTTCAAATCCGTCTTCGCCTGTATAACCTGTGCGCGCGATAATTGCCGGAACGCCGTCCACGTGACCGGTCGTGAACCAGTAGTATTTGATTGCGCTCAGATCCACGTCGGTCATCGGCTGCAAAATCTCCAGTGCCTTAGGGCCTTGAATCGCCAGTTGCGTGTACTTCGCGCTGGGATTAGTAACCTCAGCGTCGAAGCCCGTGGCGTGGGATCTCATCCAATCAAAATCTTTGTCGGTGTTGGAAGCGTTGACGCAAATGAAGTAATGATCGGAGGCGAAACGATGAACCAGGATGTCGTCAACGAACGTTCCGGTGGGCGTGGTCAGGCCGGAATACTGAATCTGGCCATCATCAAGTTTCGATGCGTCGTTACTGGAGATGTGCTGTACCAGATTGAGCGCTTGCGGCCCTTTAATCTCGATTTCGCCCATATGACTGACGTCGAAAAGGCCGGCGGCGGTGCGGACGGCCATATGTTCGGCAATGGTTCCCGCAGGGTACTGCACCGGCATATCCCATCCGCCGAAATCCACCATTTTACCGCCGTGTTTTCTATGAGCTTCGTTGAGTGCGGTCTTCTTCAGTTGCGTGTTTGACACTTCGCGCTGACCTCAGTTTTGTTCGACTACTTCGCTGAAAAGCCAATATTGGCGGGGATTCTTGAACCAAGATGCAACTTAGCACGCGCTTTGCAAATTCGTCAACCAAATGAGATTTCGTGGTCAAGCCGCCAGCAAAGAGAGGGAAAGTGCTGCCCTAAGTGCGGAAAATAGGAAACTTTTTGCACCCGGCAACCACTCACCCATCGTTATGGCCAATGAAAACCAAGTTGAGACTCAAATAGATCAATTGACCGAACGGAAAATTTCTGAGGTGGCGATGCGGCCAATGGTAATCGGGGTAGCAACCCTGGCGCAGCCGGACGAGGCTTTGGCGCGTGCGAAAAATGATGATCAGGCGGCCTTTGCCGAATTGGTGCGCGAACACCAAGCGATGGTCTACAGCCTGGCGCGGTATTTTTTGCGTGATGCCGCCATCGCCGAAGACATGGCGCAGGAAGTATTCATTCACCTGTATCAGCATCTGGCGTCCATTGAATCGCCCGCGCATTTGAAGTTCTGGCTGCGCAAAGTAACTGGTCACCGATGCATTGACTATGCGCGGCGGCAGAAATCGCAGGCCGTCAAATCGTCAGTCAGTCTTGATGACGCGCCAGAGCCGGTTTCGCTGTTTGAGATGCCCGATTCGATGATGCGCTCGACGATTCGCCGCTTCGTTTCGACATTGCCCGAAAAGCCGCGGCTGGTGGTCACCTTGCGCTACCAGGAAGATTTGGATCCGACTGAGATCGCCCGGATTCTGGAGATGCCGCTGAACACCGTAAAAAGCCATTTGCGCCGTTCGCTGGCGATTCTGCGGGAGAAAGTAGTTCGTAATTTAGGAGAGCCAACATTCTAGGAGCCGTATGAGCAAGTTTGATGATGAACTAAGACTGGCGCTGCGCCGCGAAGAGCCATCGCCCGATTTTACCAATCGCGTGATGGCGCGCATTCAGGCAATGGAGCAATTGCCTGTCATCAATAAGCAGCAGGAGCAGGAGAAGTTGAGGGAGGAGAATAACTGGCGGCAAAGACTCGCCGATCTCTTTCGACCGCCAACAATAAAATGGGCGATGGCGGGCGCAATGGCTGTTGTGTTGATCTCTGCAATTTTCGGCGTCAATCGCTACCGCGAGCACCAGCGCCAGATGGCTGAAATCGCCGTCAATGCTGCCAACGCCGAAGGCCAACGCGCCAAAGAGCAAGTGATGCTGGCAATGCGAATCGCCAGCGCCAAACTGA
>JBDSAM010000181.1:0-6080 GCA_039922135.1 Blastocatellia bacterium | reverse complement strand
TGACTTTGCCGATGGCGCGCAAGGCTTCTAGATAACTTGTGCCCGCTGTTTTCAAATGCACCAGTTCGCCCGCCACGCGCGAGGCAATGGGATAGACCCTGAATTTATCCGAGCCGGAATGTAGGCTGAGCTTGTATGGCCCGAAGGTTTTCGACACGGCCAGATGCTGCGCGAAGGATTTTTCGAATTCGTTCAGATCACCAATGTAATCCACGCCCTTTTCGAAATCGCCGACGTAACGCGGCGCCAAGCTGACCCATTTGACGCCCAGCCGTCTCAGTTCGTGCGCGATATAGATGTGTTCGGCCAGCGTCGTGACGGTCTCGGTCTCGTCAACGCTCATTTCCAGTTCGAACGCTTTGCCGTTCATCACGCGTTCCAGGTGACGATACATCTTGGCCGTATGCGCAACGACGCGGCCATACTTTGCCGCCGATCGCAACAAATCTTCTTCGCTGATCGTCATGGCGAAATCGCCCAGGTCAATCTTCTTGCACAATGCAGATTGCGTCGCGGCCCAGCTTGACCCCAGCGCTGCCCAATCCAGCGCCATGACCTTCTCTTTCAAAATATCAACTAGCGCGGTGTTGGCTTCGTTGTCCACATGCTCGCCGGGGTCAATCGTGTAGAAGGTAAACCCGGCAGCCGCGCAAGAATCAATATCGTCGGTGTTCTTCAAATGGTCGGCGTCCGCGCCGAACCCTTCGCGCCAGCCTTCCTGAAAGATTCCCCACAATGCATCGTCCATCACCTGTTGCGGCGTACGGCCTGTGCGGGCATTTTCGCGGATGGACTGCTGAGCCAAAATCGGCGCCATCGTTGAACTGCGAATCGCGCGGATGTGGCCGGGCGTGGCCAGCCCCAGCCGGTCGCCGCATCCAGCGGACTTCCTCAACCCGAGTGTCGTTGGCGTCAGGAACGGCAGCACCGATCGTAGCGCTGCCGCATTTGCTGGCGATGTTTCGCACATCGTCAGGGTCAGCGTCTGTTTGCCTAAGTAAACTTCTGCGGGCACGCCCTGAAACTTGCGATGCAGGCCAGGATCAGCCGCCAGCACGCCCAGGATTTTCTGCCCGCCATCGCGCCCTAAAAACAGCAGCGCGTTATGCGTTGCGGTTATTGAGCGCGGATAGACTTGTTTGCCGGTCAATTCGTCTAACTCCGTCGCCACGCGCTGCGCTTCGCCATCCGGCAAGGCTTCGGCCAAACCTGTGCTTTGCAGATAATTCAAGAATCTTTCGCTCATGATTTTATTCTCCCCAAGATGATTTGCTGACGCGGCGAAGCTTACGCCAAGACGTACGGTAAGACTAGCGAACTGGCCATTACGAAATTTCAAGCTGCGTCAGCAGCGGGAAATGATCTGAAGCTTGCGTGCCCGAACCATTTCCGTTGAGCACCTGGCAATCCTTCAATCGGTCGGTGAAAGCGGATGGCAGGAATAGGTAATCCAGACGCAGGTGTGGCGACCAGGTAGGAAAGGTGAATCCTTTTTCGAGCGGATGAAGAAGGCGATATCCGTCCGCATAATGAGCATCCAGCAGAACCTGGATCGTTTTCCATTGAACGCTGCCGCCGCTCAACCAAATCAGAGGCCGAAGCCGCAGCGGCAGGAGTCGCATTTCGAACAGTTCGCCTGGAGCCAGAGTATTGAAGTCGCCCGTCAAGACGTGGAATCCATGTTGGTGTTGTTCGATGCCTTTGAGCAGCGCCCGGATTTCGCGGACGCGTCCTCGCTCTGTCCAGTTTGAATGAATAGCGCGCAGGTGCAGGCCGAAGATCCGGAACTCGGTTCCTGCGGGAACGATTTCCAGAAAGGAATGTCTTGCTCCTGGCGGGCGATGCCATTCGTAGTGAGCAATCTCGACGCGGCTCATAAAGCCCAGCGAGTGCCCCGCGCGCGCCGCCCAGGTTTTCATCCCACTTTCTGTGGCCAGCCGTTCAATAACGTGCGGATGAGTGGCCTCTTGAAAAACGACGATGTCGGGCGCGGCCTCGCGAATTACGTTGGCAAGATGGTCCACGCGCTCAGCGCCGCCGTAGCGGATGTTGTAGCTGAGCAATTTCAAGATCACGCGCCCTCGCATTTTTCAATCAGCGTCAGATATGGCTGGCCGATCAAATCTCCGCGAAGGAACATGACGAAATCTCTCGTCGCTTGAATGTTGACGGGCCTGCCCACCATCTGCTGAAGCTTTTCGCGCAAGGGCACCAAGTCTGGCGCAATATCAGGGTCTTTGTCGCAGAGCGGCTTTGAATGGATTAAAGGGACGTAAAAGCCCTCCATCTTGTAGAAGTTGATAACTTCATCGCCAACCAGGGTCAAATCCAGATCGCTCGTGTCCTGGCCATCAGCGTCAAATGGCGCGCCATCTTTCCAGCGTTCGCCAGTGATGGCGCTGCCCCGAAGCATGACGCACGTTCCCACTGGCAAATATGCTTGCACCACGTTACAGAACTCCTGAAGGCGATGCGATTCTCCGCCAAAGGCGAGTTGAACAAGGCGGTTTCGCATTTCTTCCGCAGTTAGTTCGTTCTCTTTCTTTTCTTCTTCGGCCATACAGTGTAATGCGCTCCTGTCGGACAGTTGTTATTCAGGCGTACGTCTGCCTGCTAATTCCTCTGTGAGTATATTGTCAGGCAAAGGTTATTCCCTCAGCTCTGTGCTGGCTTCTTACCGCTCAGACTGTAGAAACACGACACTCTGGGCGTTATACCTGTTTATATCTGCCGTAACGGTATGATTGGCACGATCAGTGCACTTATCTGTAGCGTGGAGGAGCTATGAAAAGATTATTTAGAGTAGTCCCGTTCGTGTTGGTCTTCTGGTTGATGGCGGCAGATTATTCCGCTTCATTCGGTCAACGCACACGATTGCAACAGTGGCTTGGGCCAGTGCGTCCGCAGCCAATTGTATTCACGCCTCGCTATCGAATCCCTGTTCAAACCAATGGCTTCGATCTTAACGACATTGATTCGCGCTACCGCGTGAAATTAGAGTGGATTGATGCGGCCTGGGATGGGGCGGTGGCTGCTTACCGCCGCGAATATGTGGATCGACAACGAATGCCATTGCCAAGACTAATTTCGCGCGTGACGATTCTGCCGACCTTGGGTTACACATCAAACAGCGTGGACGCGGGTGCGACATACTACAAATCCCGCGTTGATGTGCGCAATTATTCGGTCGAGGCAACGGTCTATTATAAAGCAACTGATGGTCGCGAAACCTCTCTCTGTGATGGCGGCATTGAAGAAGAGTTTATTAAGGTGATCGGACACTGGAAGCGCCTGCCTTGTTATGCAACGCTCAACGTTCAATCAGATTTCCGCTGCCGTCCGCTCAAGAATTCGCTGCTGACGCCGATGTGCCGTTAAAAAACTGCCAGTGCTTACAGTTCAACGTGATAAGGACAATGCCCATTCCTCATTGAAAAAGCCTGCTAGCACTATCTTGCCGGGGTAACGAAAATTGGGCGGCGTAGTGATGTCAACCACTGCGTAATCCGGAAGCTTTGGAATTTGCCGCGCGTTGTTCAGGTAATCGAACTCGCGGAACGTGAAGCCGCTGTTAAGCACTATGTAACGTTTCGGATTCAACGGATTAGGGAAGATCAGGATGGGCGCGTGCGTCGCTGACGGGTACCGCTTGTCGCCAACTACGACGCCTTCCGCCGTCCATTTGATCGGCAACTTGTCTGCAATGCGCGCCAGTATCTTGTTGCTGCCCGGATCGCCCCACAGAATCAAATTGCTCGCGGCAATGTCGGCATCATTGATCTCCGCATCCTTGCGCACTTGCGCATCGCCGCGAAAATGCCGCCGCCATTCGGTGATGGCTCGTTGCTGCTCGCTTGCTACCCATTGCGCTACGCCCGGCGCGAGCGGCGTCCCTGTCGGCGTCACGAAAATAAAACTGTCGAGAAACGCATCATCCACCGGCCCTTGCAGGCTGTGAATTTTATGCAGCCCTGCTGCGACGGCTGAATCCGTAACAGTCCACTGATTGCCGGATTTGCGGAAGTCAACTTTCCACGAGCGATCAGACATCGGCCCGGCAACCGTGAGCTTTTGCCCGTCAATTGTCACAACAGGTTTGCGCATCGCATCCAGCGGACAACCGCCCGGCCCCATTTCAATCGTGAATGCCGTGACGTTGGCCGTCTCAACCTTCACGCCGCTGTCGTCCCTGTCATTACTGATGATCTCCGCATTCAGCCGCGCGCGCTCCCAGTGCTGGCCGAGCGCGTCCACAGTCACCCACTTCATATGGTTGTAGGCTAACGTCCAGGTCGTGAACCGGACTTTGCGTGGATAAGGATCGCGCCCGCGTTCGGCGATGGCATCCAGGATGCGGTCAATCTCTACCTTTGAATCCGGATGGTAGCTGTGCGCAGTTTTTGGCCCGATGATGCGCGTCAATCGCAAACCCTCGCTCGCCATCGCCTGCTCCATCATATCGGCGGCCTGCTTCTGCCCGTCAATTTCGCCGTTGTAAGCGACCACGGGCGTGTTCGACAGATTCGCGGCGTAATCGGTCGCATCGTACAGATGAAAAAGTTTCTGCTCCCACCAAGGCGGCGCATCCGACCCATCAAGCTTGAGTTTCAGGAACTGCGCCGATTCGCTGAAGCCCGCGCCCGGCGCAATCGCCGCCCACAATCCGGCGTAATGCGTCCCGAACTGCCAGGCCGAAGCGCCGCCCATGCTGAAGCCGCGCACGAGGATGCGGTTTTCATCAACGCGGTACTGCTGCTTCACCTTGTCCAGAGCTTCGAACAAATCCACTTCGCCCGCGAACTTATTGGCGTTGCAGTAACGCCCGTACAAATGCAGCACGATGGTATCGCGCGGCGTGAAATCGCCGTTTTTCGTTTCGCGGTCAGCCAGGAAGTTGACCTCGCTCAACGTCTCGCCGCGCCCGTGAAACCAGGCGTCCAGCCGCCAGCGATGCGTGGTGTTCGGCGCAAACGACGGGGGAATGACCAATCCGTATGGCTGCACACTCTTGTCAATTTTGGAAACGTAGCCGCGCACGACCAAGCCCGTCGCTGTCATCCATGGCGCTTTGCCTTCGGCCAATTGTTTCGCGCGCTCCTCGCCGTGTTGCAGCAGCAGCTTCGCCTTGAAGACCTCTTCCAGCTTAAAGAATTCGTTGTATTGCAGCGCGTAGCGAACGGCTTCGTGATAGATCATCACGTCCGGCAGCAGCGGATTGTCTTTCAACTTCTCCATCGCCACCTTCAGCCGCCGCAACCCGTTTTCGAGTTCAGTGCGATCCGCCGCCGGGACTTCGACGCCTGCGGGCGGGATTGGTTTTATCGCGGGAGGCTGCGCGGCTGGTTGTGCTGGTTGTTGCGCGCTCGCTTGAGCCAACGCGACTACAGCCACTATCAGAAAGCTGTTCAGGGTTTTCATAATGAGAGGAAGCCCAGCCGCGTAGCGGCTATTGAATTTAGGCAGGTCGTTTACGGCCTGCAAATGATCGTGAAGAAATTGCGTCGCGTAGTGACGCCTGAAAGTAACAGGCAGATTCAAGCGTCGCTACGCGACGCGGATTTTTTTCATCGCTAAACAGGCCGTAAACGACCTGCCTAAAATCAGCCGTCACCCTGTGACGAAGAGGCCAAGCAGTTACAAACTGATGTTACGCGATGAAAGGTTTTGAGGCAGACTTGACAGATGAATGCTGAACATTTCGACCTTTACACCGATTATTTGATTAGCTCTTTTGGCCCAACAACGGCGACAGGCTTGTCGTCTTTGCTTGATGGGCAGTTGAGTCACGATCAAGTGACTCGGTTATTAGCTTCCGAACCCAAAAACAGCGCGGATTTGTGGAAGATCGTCAAGCCGCTAGTGCGCGCCGTGGAGTCGGCGGATGCGACCATCAGCATTGATGACAGCATCAGCGAAAAGCCCTACACCGATGAGAACGACATCATCGCCTGGCATTGGAGCCACACTTTTGAACGTCATGTTAAAGGCCTTGAATTCCTGACGGCCTACTATCAAGTGGAAGGTGTCTCGCTACCGATTGCCTTCGATCTGGTCGAAAAGAACGAACAGTACGTTGATCT
>JBDSAM010000180.1:0-5234 GCA_039922135.1 Blastocatellia bacterium | reverse complement strand
CTAATGTGTGACCAGCATAAAAGCAATTTTCACTTTGTGCCCAAAAGTTGTTTTCTCCGGTGTCTCCAGAAAGCGTTTTGGGCGTGATTGTGTTAGTTGGGAAGTCGGAGGCGAACTAGCCGAAAGCCGCTTCATTAAATCCCAGTCAGCCGCGAATGTTTCCAGCGAATCTCGATTTTTCTCTCTGGCCTTCAATGTGGCATTAACTTTCGCAATCATCAGCTTGTATGCCAGTTGCGGGTCGGATCTGCTACTCAGGATATTGTCGCGAGTCAGCCCCAATATTTGATCTTCGCCATAAGCCCTGACCTTCAGCATTAACGCGCCTTGCTCGTCGAAGGACGGCTCGCTTTGCAATTCGAGGTCTTTGAAAAATGTCTTTACCTCTTTGTTATCGGCAAAAAGTCCGTCGGTAATGGCTTTTTGTAGCAGCGGAGCAAACTCTGTTTTGTACGTGTTCCACCCTTGCTTCGTGCCGAATATGCGGCGACGCTCGACTTCTTTCTTACTCTCGATCTCGCTCAATGTGGCGGGCGGAGTGGCTTCAGCAGTCTCCCCCAAATCGCCCCCGATGCCGGCCAATGTTGGCTCCTTGCCGCGCCCTGGTTCTTTCAGTTGGCGGGCCGCCAGATTGAGCTGCGCGATTTCTGGGGTCGCATATTCGATGTACTTTCCATTCACACTGAAGTAGCCCATGGTGAAATAGACGGTCGCAAAGTAGGTGATCGGAATATGGTTGAAGACCAGCATGGGAATCAGATATTTCTTCGAAAAGAGCCCATGTTCAGAGTAGTGGCGATTATCCAGGCTTCTTCTGATCGGGCCGGCCAGTTGCGCATATTTGGTAATGTAAAAGAGCCGTTCGGGCCGCTTGCTGGCGTAGCGTGTTAAGGTTTGAGCGATAGCCTTCGGGGTGGTCATCGTTAAGTCATTGAAGGGGTCGCGATGTGTCGCATGTGGGAAATAAGTGTTCAGGATTTCGCGCGCAAAATCAGCGCAGTTGTTATACATCGCAGTGAAGTGGTTTTCATTGGGCTGGCTGTCTAATTTCTTAAGTAGCGATGCGTCTTCTTCAACCGTGGTTGTGAGCGTATAACAGTAAAGATCACGATTGAAGATGTTCACCAACAAATCTTTCCAATGCCCCTCAGGTGACATCCCGTCGGCTCCGTCCGGCACAATTCCGCGCAGATAACGCTGGCGATATGTTTCACGCAACATCGTCCGTATCTTGCCGTTGGTATAAAGCGGAATGTTACGTTCATCCTCCACGCCGTAGAGAAACGGAAGTAGTGGGGTCGCCACCCATTCGTATGGCTTATCAGTGCCAAAGCTGGGATACGTGGTGATTACTACTCCCTGCTCTCCTGGGTGACAAAGCCGCAATTTAATCGGACTGTCCGCGCAAATATTGGAGAAGTAAATTGATACATGGCCCGCCGCACCGGCTTCTCCGTTTATTCCTACTATAGCTTCATGCAGTAACAAAGAAACATCGGCTTTAACTAACATTGGCGAGAAAATCAGCGCCAGGAGCAGGGCCACTGAGTGTTTGGTGGCAGCAACAAAGAATGATGACTTGTGGTTCAAATGTTCCTCTCTTCTGTACGGTCTAATTATGGACTATTGTCCCGCGCGCTCGCTGCGATGTTGAAGTGCGCACGGTCATCTCGGTGCCTGGCTCCAGCAAGAGATCCTTGTTTCCTTGAATGTAGACCAAACCCGCGCCAGCGCCCGCTCCAAGAATGGTTTAAACCCAACAAACGGAGGAAAAGTCTCATAGCCTTTCTTGTCATCGTTGATGAAGCGATGGTTAGCGTGATTTCTTAATTCCTGCTTTTTGACCTCACAAAACATCGATTTTCGGGAGGCAGCAAATCGGGTTAAAGAGTTGATAAGATTATACTATCACAAAATGCTATGAGAGTTTTCACCCCAATGTTGGGGTTTACCCAACGATGCCACGTTTGCGAGCCTGGGCGCGCCACAGGAAGTAGACAGGAACTCCGGTTAAGACGATCAGTAGCCCCGGCCAAGTCGTTGCCGTCTGATAAATAAAAAGCACCAGAAGAATCACCGTCGCGCCAATGATATAAAGCGCGGGCACCACCGGATAGCCAAAGGCTTTGTACGGACGAGGCACGTCGGGCTGTTTGCGGCGCAGCAGGTAAATTCCGGCAATCGTCAGAATGTAGAAGATCAGCGCCGCTGAAATCACATAGGTCAGCAGATCGCCATACAGATTGCCATAGCTGACAGTGCCGTTTGCAGATGTCTTGATCGTGCGCGGCAAAACGTAAAACGCCGCTAGCAGCCCTTGAATCAACAGTCCCCAGGCCGGGACTGAATGGCGATTGAATTCGCTCGCTTTTTTGAAAAACAGCCCATCGCGCGACATCGCGTAATAAGCGCGCGCACCGGCCAGAATCAATCCGTTATTACAGCCAAAGGTCGAAACCAGCATGACCCCCGCCATCAGCGTTGCGCCAATGCCGGGGAAGATCACGTTGGCCGTAGCCGCCGCCACGCGGTCACTGGGCACTTGCTGAATTGCTTCGAGCGGAAGCGTCACCAGGTAAGCAATGTTCGCCAGCAGGTAAAGCGCAATCACCAGCCCCGTCCCCATTGCTAGCGACAGCGGAATGTTGCGCTTCGGGTCTTTCACTTCGCCCGCGGTGAAGGTGATGTTGTTCCAGGCGTCGGCGGAAAACAGTGAATTGGTTTGCGACACGCACAGGCCGACGAACAGGCCGAATGCCGTCGCGGCGGTCAGCCCTTGCCCCACATCTTGCAAGCTGCCCCGCGCTGTCCAGAAGTCACCGAAGTTGGCCTGTACCGCGCCGGAGTTCCAACCGATCAACAAACCAAGCACGATCAGCGCAATCAAGCCGCCCGTCTTGGCCACGGTAAAGACATTCTGAACCAGCTTGCCCAGCTTTAGCCCGCGCGTGTTCATCCAAGTCAGCAGCGCGATCATCAGCACGCCGACAAGCTGCGCAGTCGAAAGAGAAAAGCCGTAACTGGAAGTGAGATGCACCGGTTCGACGAGATAATTAGTTTCAGAGACCTTTGGCCACAGCACCCCCAGAAAGCGCGCAAAGCCCACGGCTACCGCCGCAATCGTTCCGGTCTGGATGACCAGAAACAGCGTCCAGCCGTACAAAAATCCCCACAACGGCGAAAAGGCTTCGCGCAGATAGACGTACTGCCCGCCAGCCTTCGGCATCATCGCTGCCAGCTCGCCATAACTAAGCGCGCCGACCACGGTCAGAAAGCCTGTAATCAACCAGGCCACCAGCAGCCAGCCCGGCGAACCGAGCTGCCGGGCCATGTCCGCCGAAACGATAAAGATGCCCGACCCGATCATCGAACCCGCCACGATCATCGTTGAATCGAGCAGACCTAGACCACGAACGAATTTTTCTTCTTGTGCCATAGGTGAATTTTGGAGTTTCGATTCTTGCTTATGGATTTGAGATGAAGGCGAAACTTAAGGAATAAGAAGTTCGGTAACTCAGAATCCAAAACCCAAAATTCAAACTGGAGAGAGAAAAAGGGCGATCCGAATTACGAATCGCCCCTTGAGACTGCTTAATTACTTGCCCGGTGAAGCTGCTGGTTGTGCCGGTGGTGCCGGTTGATTTTGCTGCGGCTGCGCTTGTTGCTGAACCTGCGCTGGTGGTGACTTCTTGAACAGGCTTTCACCCAGATTCAAAAAGTCGTTGCCGAAAACGAAGATGATCAGCGCTCCGACAATGGCCAAGCCCACGCTTTGAATCCGTTCGCGCAGCTTCAGCGTCAGCGTCAGTCCGACCAGCCCCATAATCGCTTCGACAAACAGCATCAGAATCATGCCGCCATCCAATACTGGAATCGGCAGCAGGTTGAAGATGCCCAGATTCAAACTCAGGAAGCCCATCCAGCCGATCATGCTGGCCCATCCGCCGGCGTTATAGGTTTCCACCGTCGCTTTGGCCATCCCGACAGGCCCTTGCAACGATGTGCGCACCGAACGGCTGCCGTTAAAAATCTGCCTGAAGCCGATCGCCGTCCCACGTAGAATGCGCCAGTTGTAGTTCCAACCATAAGTCAATGCCGAAGCCAGCGAGGAGGTCTTAATCAACACGGAGGTGTCGTAGGTAAAACCAAGCTTGTATTCGCCATCAATTATTATCGGCGTTGCCTGCATGTCCAGATTGCTGCCGTTGCGGTCAACCTTCAGCGCCAACGTCTGTCCATTGCTGGTTTGCAGCGTGTCCTTGAACTGATGCAATGAACTGATTTGCTGGCCGTTGACGGCGGTGATCTTGTCACCGGCTTTCAGCCCGGCTGTATCTGCTGGCTTGCCTGACATAACGCCAAGCACGCGAAGGTTGTTAAGCTGCACATAAGAATCAATGCCCGATTCGCCGAACTTATCTTTTTCCACCTGACGGGCATGCGGTTTCAGCGTCACATCCATCTGTTGTCCGTTGCGTTCAATTCGCAGCGGAATAGTTTCTTCTGGCCGCAGGAAGATTTCAAAGCGCAGGTCTTCCCAGCTTGGGTTCTCGTGGCCTTCATACGCTAGAATGCGATCACCCGGGCGCAAGCCAGCTTCTTCTGCTGCTGAAGCAGGCGCGATACGACCAATGACCGGCTGTTGCGCACGATCCGCCATGTCCTGATAGCCAATCAAAATACTGATCGTCGGGATCAACAGCGCCGTTGCGATATTGAACGCCGGCCCGGCCAGCGCCACCAGAAAGCGCTTCCATTTCGGATGCGAATTGAACTCATCCGCTGGCGCATCGCTCTTGCCCTGCAACATCTCCAGGTTTTCACCGCGAAACCGCACGTACCCACCCAGCGGAACCGCGCTGAACCGGTAGTCTGTTTCGCCGTATTTGAAGCCGAACAAACGTGGGCCAAAACCAACGGAAAAGACTTCGACGCCGATGCCCAGCATTTTGGCAACGATGAAATGGCCGAACTCGTGAATGACCACCATCGTGCAAAGCACAACAATAAAAGCAACTATACCCACCTCAATACTCCTTCTCTCAGGCCGCGGTGATTTGCTCTTTTCCCTTAGCCTGTGAAACGCGGCTTAAACTCTGGCCGCAAATAACGTCTTTCTCAAGTGCGGGGGAGTGTATTTCAGGCCAACTGGCAGTGTCAAAGCGGCGTCCCTGAACCGCTGACAAGCCTTGCTGATGGCCGTGTTGATTGGCAGTAACGCAGCCGAAACGTTA
>JBDSAM010000179.1:0-4898 GCA_039922135.1 Blastocatellia bacterium | reverse complement strand
GTGGAGATTAAAAGTCATGAACTGTAAAGACACCCAAGCGTCTATTGATTTGGCCACACGTCGCGCTCAGGTAAGCCAATCAGCTTCCACTCATATTGCTGGTTGTTTAGGTTGCCGTCAGTATTCCGATCAATCAAACGCATTGCTGGCGCTTCTTGGATCACAGCCCAGAGTACAAGCTCCAGGGGATTTCGCCTTCCATTTGCGCGCGCGTATTGCCAGGACAGAGCATCAACCGAATGGCGTCTTTGCTTTCCTGGAAAATTTATTTGGTCAATCTTTTTCCCTAAAGCAGGCGGCTGCGTCGTTAGCAGCCTTAGCTGTGATGGCTGCGGCAACTACTTTGTACTTCACTGACAGCCCCCAGCCGACGGTGAACAACAATACAATGGTCGCCCAAGTAGAGAATCCTGGACTCGCGGTTGCGCCAAAAGCGATAGCGCCAATCGAAGAGAGCTCCACTGAACTGATGGTCATCACATCGAAACCAGTGGCTAAGTCCGCATCGAATCCTCGCGTCAATGTGGTCAAACTTATGACTGCAACGCTTCCCCGTGACGCGAATATCGCCGCCAGCAGGGAAAATATGGATCGCGTCTATAATCGTGTTAGAGGTCAGGTGCTTGAGATGCCGACCCGCACAATGATCGGCGCGGAAGGTTCCATCGCAATGGCTAAACCGGCGGTTTATACGCCTGGGTTCTAAGCTTAACTTTTTGAAGAATCTATTTGGCCGCAGGAGTTTCGCTCGCCCTGCGGCCTTCCTCTTACAGGGCGGTCTGATACTTCGGATGTTTCTGCGAATCCTAGTCGTTTGTTTTTGGATTCTCTCGTTACTCGCCTCAGCGTCAGCTCAAGCTGTTCGGCGCAAACCCCAGACTCCACGTCCAGCTAAAGAACCGCTAACTGCGCAACCGCCGACGGTAGTACTCCGTCAGAATGAGCCAGTTGGCTGGGTATGGGTGACACAAACGGTCGATCTGTCAAAGCAGTTTGGCAGCGAGGACGATCTGTTCACACTGGACGGAGCGCCGCCGCCATCCTTGCAACGGAAACGCGTTTCACTGGGATTGGTGCTGGATGATGCGGGTCATATAGTCACTCGCCTGATTGATGTTATCCCCAACAGTCCGCCTGTGGATTTGACCGTCAGAGTTTCAGGAGGCACTCCCACCAAAGCAAAATTTATCGGAATGGACACGGTTACAGGCTTCTGCATTATTCAGGCTGAAGGCAAAACGCTGAAGCAAGCCACTTTCGCCAACCCGAGTTCTCTTGTGCCGCGGTTGAACGTCCGGCTTTACGGTTTTCATCCAAATCAGTTATTAAGCTCAGCGCGGTTGGCAATGAATATCGAAACGCCGCGTCCCAATAGCGTCCCTGGACAGATTGCAAAAGCCGTTGGCGATTTTCGCTATAACACGAACAATCCGATCTACTACTTGATTGCGCCAAGGCTGACGCCCGTGCAGGATTGCAGTCTGATTCTTAAGGATGAGGCGGTATGCGGCATCGCGCTTTATGACACTGGCAGCGAAGGCAAGCATATTGTTTATCCGATCTCGCGCGTGCAGGCCATTGCCGAATCGGTGGTCAAATCGAATCAAAGCATCGCCTATGGCTGGCTGGGTGCCGATGGGCGCGACGTTTATGCGCCGATTCAAACGCAGACTAGTGGAGAAGCCAAAACTGAATTAGGCGTCCGTGTCACTGTTGTGGCGCCTGACAGTCCTGCCGAACAAGCGGGCGTCAAACCACAGGATGTCCTGCTTAGCATCAACGACCGCCGAGTCGAGACAAAAGCGCAATTGATCACTGCCATCCGTCAGGTTCCTGCTGACAGTGAAATCTCATTGCGCATTAAGCGTGGCAACGAATACAAGATGCTCAAGGTCAAACTGGTCCCTGCGATGGCGATGGATCAGGAACAACAACTCCTGTCCTACGTGCGCCGCTTGGAAGTCATGAAAGATCAATTGAAAATACTTCCCGCCAGCGATCCGGCCCGGCAAAATATGGAAACGCGAGTCACGATGATGTCCGGTTTCCTCCTAGCCGTCACATCCCCTGCCCCGCCAGATATTCGCCTGCGTGTTTTCTATGGTTTTGAGGTTGAGACCTTGACCGGACAGTTGATGAACTTTTTTGCGGTGACCAACGGCGTGTTGGTTTCAAACGTGGCGGAGAACAACAAAGCTGCGCGCGCTGGATTGCAAGCCGGAGATGTAATCATCAAAGTCGGAGATCAAGCGATCACCAACTTGGCCACGTTGATCAAAGCGCTTGAGCCTCAGCAGGGCGAAGCAGTTGAAATTACCGTCTCCCGGCACCGCGAAATTGTGAAGTTGGCCCTGCTGCATTGATGCTGAATTGATTCAGTTCTCTCATTCAACGTTCCGGTTGAAGACTGTTGCAGCTCCAAACTCCAACTGGTATTCTCGCCACCGCAAAGCGCAAATCCTGAATTTCAACTTACGATCAATCACCTGCCAGCTAGATATATGGCTGAGCTGCAATCGAACCGCTAGCAAATTTAGATGTCAGCCAAAATTACCGTTATCGTTTACATCCTGATAAGTTTCGAAATCGGCATTCTGCTGATGATCATTCCGTGGAAGCCATATTGGGATGATAACTTTTTCCTTTATTTCATCACCGGAAAATTACACGCGGCCTGGATGGCTACGTTTCTGAAACATAAACTGGTGCGCGGAGCCGTGTCAGGCATAGGTGTGCTGAATATTCTGGCTGGCCTGTACGATATCTTCAAATTCCGCGAAAGCGTCCGTAAACTCGCCACGCTGGGCGAATTCCCCACCCGCCCCAACTATACGATGGAGAAGAAAGAAACTTCCTTTGAGCCTTCCGCGTCACCAACCGCTGCTCTATCTGATCACCAACCGCCAAGCCTTCCGCCGCAATCCTGAGATAAGCGACAAAGAAGCCTGGCAATTACAGATCGAAGCCATCCGCCTGGCCACCGCCGCAGGTTGCCAACTAATTCAAATCCGGGAAAGAGATATAAGCGCGCGGGCATTGACTGAGTTCACCCGCGAAGCCATTGCCGTTGCGCGCCCACATGGGGCCAAAGTTTTCGTCAATGACCGGCTGGATGTGGCGATTGCGGCGAAAGCCGATGGCGTACATCTGCGAGTAACATCGCTGGCCGTGGCTGACATTCGCGAAGTAACTAAAAGTAACAAGCTTGGTAGCTTTTTGATCGGTGCTTCAACTCATTCCCTGGCAGAAGCAATTGACGCGCAAGCGTGCGGCGCGGACTTCATTGTTTACGGCCCAGTTTACGACACGCCGTCGAAACGCGAATATGGTTCGCCTTTGGGACTGGAGAAACTTGCTGAGGTCTGCCGGATGGTTGGAATTCCCGTGCTGACTCTCGGTGGAATCACTCTGAAAAACTTCCGCCAACCGTTGCGGCAGGGCGCGTCAGGCATTGCGGCAATTGGCCTCTTCACTGATCTGCCCAGGCTTCAAACTGCGATTTCAACGATCCTCAACCTCCGCTGATTCATATAGCTATCGAACTGAAGAAAAAGATTCTCCCACGAAGGAACACGAAGATTCACGAAGGAAACCGATGACTTGCCCCTGACTCTCTCTTCTCTTTCTTCGTGCTTCTTCGTGTGGTTTCGTGGAGAAATTCCTTGTCTTAAAAACTCTACCGTTTGAAGAACAGCGAGATCGCCATTGCCAAACCGATCACAATCACTGTGCGCCTCACAACTTTCTGACCGAGACGGCGCGCCAGTCCCGCTGCTCCGTATCCGCCAATGATCGAACCCAGACACATCACTCCGGCGCTGTGCCAATCAATCAGCCCGGTGGCGATGAAGTAGAAAGCCGCGATGGCATTGATCGTCGAAGCAAACAGGTTCTTCAGCCCATTCATCTGGTGAATGTTGCTCAACCCTATAATCCCCAGCCCGGCTAGCATCAGAATGCCAATCCCAGCGCCAAAGTATCCTCCATAGACCGCAATCAAGAGTTGGTAGCAGGACACGCCAATCAGCCACCGCGCTGTCACCTTCCTCGTTTCTACTCCTGCATCTGCATGCCCTGGCGCTGGCCCTGACTTCAGCCAACGTTGAATCGGCCCCTGTACGATGAAGAGAATTGTGGCGAAAAGGACAAGAAAAGGAACCAGTGCAGCGAAAGCCTTATCGGGCGTGCGCCTCAGCAATACCGCACCAATCACTCCACCAATCAGGCTGGGAATAAGCAGGTAAAGATAATGCTTGGGTGTTTCGCGCATCTCATCGCGATAGCCCCACAAACCAGCCCACGCGCCCGGCACCATCGCCAGCGTATTTGTCGCATTGGCCATAATCGGAGAAACGCCTGTCCAGACAAGTGTTGGGAAGCTGACCAGCGTTCCTCCACCAGCGACAGAATTGATCATTCCGGCTACAACCGCGGAACCGAACAGCAGCGAGCCTTGCAGCAGAGTCATAAATTCAGCTTGATTACGGGAAGATGATTGACGCGCGTGGCATCCAATGATGAATCGCGGCGCATAGTAATCGCTTCAGCAAAGCAACGCAAAATAACAAGGCGGAAGCATTGCCCCGGCTGCGTACAAGAGACTTAACTGGCCATACGTGTGGAGTTCGCGGTGAAGAGCTTCGCTATTACACTGACTGCGAATACTTCCTTCGACAAAACAGATCGCGCAAGGTCTTCATCGGCCTTACGCGATCTGTTTTGTCGAAGATGATATTTGCTGAGATGTGCTGGAAGGTATTCCGCCGCCCCCTCACGGCGCGAAGAAGCCTGATACGTCGATCACCAGATCAGTTGTTGCGTACGAGAACATATCGAACGCCCCGTCAGCATTGCCCAATCCGACAATGAAGTGACGGTTGACGATCTGTCCGACATTG
>JBDSAM010000178.1:0-10521 GCA_039922135.1 Blastocatellia bacterium | reverse complement strand
CCAACACTGCCAGCGCGTTCGCGTCCGTATCCCAGATAAACCGTCACTGAATCGTCCGGATGGCCGGGTTGAATCCACGCCGGCATGTCCAGGTCTTTTCCGTCTACAGAGAGCTTCACCATTTTGGCGTTGGCGTGATACGGCTCTTCGCGCGGTGCCAGTGCCAGCTTCTCCGCCGTCTTCTTGCTGATGATGGCGAAATTGTCCCAGGTAATTTTATTGATTGGCTTCGGGCATTCCTGCAACCAGCCGTTGTTGGCAAAGCGCCCATCTTGAATGTGCGGGTCCAGACGGAAGACGATCTCGTATTGACCGGTCTTTGCCGGAGCGAGTGCGGCCAAAGCTGAAAGATTGCCGGAAGCCGCCACAGCCTTTGCCGGAAGCGCGGTATTCGGAATCACGCCGTCGTTCAGCGCCTGCTTCCAGACTTGATCGAAGTTCGCGCCAAGCTGCGCTTTCCACGTATCACGAACAATATCGTAAGTGGATTTGCCTTCCTGTTTGAGAATCGCGCCCAGCACTTCGTGCGCCGTGCGAGTTTGATAAAGCGGTTCAATCAGCGGCTGGATGATCGAAACCGTTCCGTCATACGCGCGCGCATCGCCCCACGATTCCAGATAATGCGATTCGGCAATGTGCCATGGACAATTGGCTGCGGTTTCGTCGTTATACAAGCCCAGATGGACGCGATTGGCCACCTTATTCATCGCGTCAAGGAAACTGTTCTTTTGTCCGGGCAGGTTCGGCGCGTTGTAAACCAGGTTGCCGCCCAGGATGATCAGCACCTCGACCTTGCCTGCGTTCATCTCGCCAATCAGTTCGGTGATCGAAGCTGTCTGATCAACCGGGTTGATTTCAATAGGGTCGGTCAAAAGCACCGTGCTGCCGGTGTTGCCCAGCGCGCCGTTAATGGCGTGCGCGATGGCGTGAACTGCTGCCGATTGATGCTCGCCTGCAATCACCAGAGACTTGCCTTTGCTGGCCTCCAGGTCTTTGGCGACAGCCTGCGCAAACTTTGTGGCATCGGCACTCAAGCTGATTCCAGATGTGGTTGCCGGAACGGAAGCGCCAACTGCGGTTGCGATGGCACGCGCGAACGCATCCACATCGCTGGCCCTGATCGGCAAGCGGTGATCCGCTTTTGATCCCGTCGTCGTCAACGTGCTTTCGACGACATACAGACGGTTCATCTCAGTCGAACCGCCTGTCAAACGCCGTTTGTTGATAAAGTCGCGAGCGTACCGCACCGAGCCGGGGCCATTGGTCAGGAAGTCCGCATCCAGCGAGAGCACGACATCAGCGTTCTCGAATTTATAAACAGTGTTGACGAATTGCCCTGTCGCAGCTTGCGCGCCCATTCGCGCGCCATCGCGTGTGTTCGGCTCGTAGGTGTTCCACTTGGCTTTCGGGAATTCGGTCTGAATGGCCTTCATCTGCGCCGCAAAGGTTGGAGAAGTCAGCGTCTCAGTCAGAATGCGAATGCCTTCGCCCTGTTTGACGCGCTGGCCGTCAATCCAAGTGCGAAATTCATTCAGGAAATCGCCCCAGGTGCGGGGGTTGCCCAGCTTCAGGGCCGACTGCGAACGGTCAGGGTCGTACAAGCCCAACACCGACGCCTGCGCCTGAATATTGGTCGCGCCTAAACTGGCTGGGTGATCTGGATTGCCTTCGATCTTGGTCGGACGGCCTTCGTGGCTTTCGACCAGCAGGGCGTTGGCCACGCCGCTCATCGGCATGGCTGTCGCGTAAAACTGCGTCTTGCCGGGAATCAGCCCGTCAGGCGTCTTGACGTAAGGCACGACCAGTTCTTTGGGCTGTTTGGTGCAGGCAGTCAATCCGGCCAATGCCAACGACGCGCTCATCAACTTCATGAAGTTGCGGCGTCCGGTCGGATCGAGCAGCGCAGGATCAGTGTCTGGCGCGTTGAGCGAGGGAAACTCGCGGTGGAGGAAGTCCCGGAACCGATCCGTTCCCGATAACTCTTCCAGACTGCGCCAGAATTCGCGGCCCGTTTTGCTGCGGACTTCGTCGCGAATCGGCTCCAGGTCGTGGTCGTGATGGTGATCTCGATGAGACATTTTGTTTCAGTTGTGGTTGGTGGTTGGTGGTTGGTCAGGCAGCCAATTTGCGCCACCTCTTAACCAACCGCTGACCACCGACCACTTTTCTATCTATGACAGGTTGAACAACTCGTCAGCACTGGCGTTGACTGGATATGGTATTTCGCGGCGAGTTCCTTGCCTTTGACATCCTGATCGGCGGGCGGAACCCATTCCATGTTGGTGATATCTTTTTGCTCGCGCAGGACCTTTTCAGGACTGCGATGGCATTCCAAACACCATTCCATATGCAGCGAATTGACGTTATACATCAGTGGCATCAGGTCTACGCGACCGTGGCAGGTCGAACAACCAACACCTTTGTTGACGTGAATGCTGTGGTTGAAATAGGCAAAATCGGGAAGGTCATGGACTTTCGTCCATTCCAGCGGTTTGTTGTCTCGCCAGCTTGCGCGCACGATTTCCAGGTAGGGAGAATTGCTGAATAATACTGAATGGCAATTCATGCACGTCTTGGTCGGCGGTATTCCGGCGCTGGCAGTGGTTTCCACCGTTGTATGACAGTAACGGCAATCAATGCCGTCGTCGCCAACGTGATGCTTATGGGAAAACTGCACGGGTTGTTCCCGCGGAACGAAGGCTTGCGTAATATACGGAGTGCGGTTGAATTGGAGAACGAGCATCAACCCGCCTCCTGCGATCAAAAGCCCTAAGACGATGCTCAATCGCGCAAGCGTGTTCGAACTGCGGTGGAAGAGCTGCGGCATAAGGGAGACCTCCACTCGCTAAAAACTTAATTTATTTATTTGCGACCTAGACTTGCTTGATGTATCCGAAGCTTGTGAATTTTCGGATTTGAAATGAGGCCGCATATTCTCTGCTCGTCTGAAAATTGTCAAGACCATGAATTAGCAAGATCACAAGAATGGAAAGAAATTCTTTTATCGCTGTTCGGTCTTCCACAAGGTCAGCACATATTCGTGATCCAACTCGCCCCAATCGTAGCGCAACAGAATCCGATCTTCGCCCGCCACCCACAGATGTGACGTTGGCACTTTGATGAAATCAGAATCTATTGTGAAGTGCGTGGCCTTGAAGGTCCCTGCCGGAACAGTGACCTCTTCTTCGCCAAGCAAATCAATGCGATACGTACCCAACCGGCCGAGCGGGCCATCGGTGCCATCCCAGCGCGTCGAGGTGTTATAGATTGTGCGTATCTGCTCGCCGCCTTTTGCCCGGTCGTAGTTGAATATCGTCCAGCCATCCAGCATTACCGCGTGCGTGACGATGGTGAACAGATCGGTGGGAATTTTGATGGTTTGCTCAGTGTGGCCGGTCTCAAACCCGTCGGTGACGATGTGCAGCTTGTCGCCTTCGATCCGAAAGTAGCCCAGGCCAACCAATTGATTTTCCACCTGCAGCCGGACAAAAGCGTCCGCCGGAATGCCTTCTTTTGCACGCGTCAGCGTGACGTCGCGCACAAACTTTGAATCATCGGTCATCGCCAGACAGCGCATCGTCGTTGTGCCATCGCGGTTGCGCGTCAGCCACCAGTCTTCGCACCCGCGTTCCAGACCGGTGGATTTTTTCAGATACGAGAGCCGTCCGTATTGGTACTTAAGTTTCGACATTCGGTTGCAAGTCAGTACCGCGCGCGGTAGCAAGCGTAGCGTTCTCAACTTCTCTTGTTACGGCAGCCACACTCGCTACCGCTCGTGGTACTGATTCAAGTCTTACCGGCGTCCGCCAAGGATTCCGCCAAGCATTCCGGCTATATCATCCATTCCTGAGCCACTGTGATTGCCGCCCAGCACCGAGCCTAGAATGCCCATCAACCCAGGGCCTGCGCCCATCTGCTGCGCTGCGCCGCCAAGCATGCCGGCCAGACCACCACTGTCGCTGCCGCCTCTGCTGTGCGCGCGGCTGATTGCACCCATGACAATTGGCGCCAGGATCGCGAGCAGCGGGCCGACTTTGCTCATATCCAATCCGCTGGCTTGGCTGACCCCCTGTGCCACGGTCTGGTGTCGTCCACCAAAGATGTGGCCGAGGATGCCTTCGCCGTTGGCTGCTTTGCCACCGAGCGCGCCACTAATCAAGCCGCCCAGATTGTCCAGCACACCGCTATGCTGATCGCGTTCCAGCGCTTCTGTCAGTTCTGCCTCGCCTTCATCAGTCGAGCTTTGATGCGCCAATCCGCCGAGCAGTGCAGGCAAGGCCGCCTGAATTGCGCTGCTGGTCGAGCTTTCGTCAGCGCCAATGTTCTGGCTGATCTGACTAACAGTGTCACCACCAAGTGCATCGTTGAGTATTCCGGTTAAATCCATGATTGTCCTCCTAAGCAGTAGAAGCACGGGCGTCACTTCAGCCCGCGCCTTTTGGAAAGCAGTTCACGCCTACTAGAGGCTTGACTGTATTGGTCTGAAAATTGTGGAGTTGATTGCCTTTTGCAATTAAAAGCGGCGTCACTATAATCCGCGCGCAATTGCCTGTAAAACGATTCCGGATCAACTATTCATCAAATGTCACAATCCGCGCCGTTCGTCATCGTCGAGCCTTTGCGGCAACGTCTGTTCCCTAACAACGAATGGGCGCTGCTGATTCTATTGCTGGTTGAAGTGCTGCTCTTCGCCTTGATCGGCGAGAACTTCTTTTCGCGCGCCAACGGGTTTGAAATCGTCCGGCTGAGCGTCGAAATCGGCCTGCTGGCATTGGCGCTGACGCCAATCATTATCACTGGCGGCATTGATCTTTCGGTCGGCTCAATGATGGGATTGTCGGCGATTGCCTGCGGATGGCTGTGGCAGGTAGGTGGCTTGCCAATCTGGGCAAGCGCGCTGGTAACCTTGGTCATCGGCTTGCTCGGCGGCGGATTGAATGCATTGCTGATCGCGCGGTTCAACCTGCCACCATTAATCGTCACCCTCGGCACGTTCTCACTCTTTCGCGGCTTGGCCGAAGGCATGACGGGCGGCGTTGCCAACTATTCCGGGTTTCCGCAATCGTTCCTGTTTCTGGGGCAAGGCTACTGGCTCACGTTTCTGCCGCCGCAAACATTGATCTTGATCGCCGCGGCGGTCTTCTATTTTTTGCTGCTGCACCGGACGGTGATTGGCCGCAGCCTTTATGCGATTGGCTTTTCGGCGGAAGGCGCGCGGTTCGCCGGCATTCCAACGGCAAAAAGAATTTCGCTGGTTTATATGTTGTCGGGATTGGCCGCCAGCCTTGCTGCTGTGATTTATATTGCGCATCTGGGCCAAGCCAAATCCGACGCAGGCACGGGCTACGAACTGATTGCGATTACGGCGGTAGTGCTCGGCGGAACTTCGATCTTCGGCGGGCGCGGCACTGTATGGGGGACGGCGCTGGGATTGTTCGCCATCGTCATTCTGCAAAACGGATTGCGGCTGGCGACGCTGCCCACTGAACTGGCGGGAATTCTGACAGGCGTGCTGCTGGTCGTCACCATCTGCGTTGACCGTTTGATGTACCGTAGGCTGACCAGCCTGCGGAAGTCTCCCGACGCTCGCACACTGAAATCCAAAGAGGCTTTCACCGCAAGCCCCCCGCAGGCTGGTCAGCCTACGGCACATTTTGAAGAGGAATTCGACGTGAAAAATTCTCAAGTAGCCGTTCTCTGCGCCGCCATTCTAGCCGCTGGGCTGATCATCGCTGGCAGCAATTGGATACTCGTTCGCTCGCTCAAGGGGCAGTACTCCGACCGTGAGGGAGCGGTTGCCACTCAACCCACAACGAAACGCACCGTCGTCGCGATGATGCCGAAAGCGAAAGGCGATCCGTACTTCGTCAGTTGCCGCAAGGGCGCGGAAGAAGCGGCGAAAGAGTTGAACGTTGATCTGATCTGGGACGGCCCAACCGATTTAGACCCGGCCAAACAGAATGAAGTTGTCGAAGGTTGGATCACGCGCGGCGTGGATGTCATCGCTGTCAGCGTCGAAAACCAGGCGGGCATCTCAACCGTGCTGCGCAAGGCACGCGAACGCGGCGTCAAGGTTATTACTTGGGATGCCGACGCTGAACCCGACGCACGCGACTTCTTCATCAATCAAGCCACGCCGCAAGGCATCGGCTATACGCTGATGGACGAGGCCGCGCGAGTCATGAATAGTTCGGGTGAATTCGCCATCATCACCGCCAGTTTGAGCGCCGCCAATCAGAACGAATGGATCAAACACATCAAAGCGCGTCTGGCCGAAAAGTATCCCGCAATGAAGCTGGTCGCCATTCAGCCGAGCGATGGCGACCGCGACCGCGCTTTCCAGGAAACGCAGAATGTGATGAAAACTCATCCGAATGTTAAGTTGATTATGGGCGTCGCCGCCCCGGCAGTCCCCGGAGCCGCCGAAGCCGTCAAACAATCAGGCCGCGCGGATGTCAAAGTCATTGGCCTTTCGATTCCCAGCCTCTGTAAATCGTATGTTCACGACGGCGTCATTGAAAGCTTCGTGCTTTGGAACACGCTCGACCTGGGCTATCTGACTGTGCACACGGCGAACGAGTTGAGCGCGGGCAGACTGAAACCGGGCGACAAAGAGGTCAAGGCCGGCAGGCTGGGCAAGATTGAAGTCAAAGAGACCGACGTGATGCTGGGCGCGCCATTCATCTTCAACAAATCGAACGTTGATCGGTTCGACTTTTAGTCAGCCTGGGTACGCCCGCGCCCTCGCGGGCAGCCTTCGCCAGATGCCTGCCCGCGAGGGCGCGGGCGTACCCGGGATTTCCCTCGGAGACTTGAATGAGTGCTACTGCAATAGAAGTACACGACTTAGTAAAAACCTACAGCGGCAAGGTTCGCGCGCTTGACGGCCTGAGCTTCGCGGTCGAAGCTGGAACTATCTTCGCGTTGCTGGGACCGAACGGCGCGGGCAAATCCACGACAATCAAAATTCTGAACACGCTATCACGCCCGGATTCGGGTTCGGCGCGCGTGGCGGGCTTTGATGTGCTGCGCCAGCCTCAGCAGGTGCGGCTGGCCATAGGCTGCATCGCGCAGAAATCGGGCTTGGACGTTGAAGCCACGGGCCGCGAAAACCTGACGCTGCAAGGCCGCATCTATGGTCTGGGTGGGCGCCAATTGAAAGAGCGCGTGGACTACCTGCTGGATCGGTTCGCATTGAGCGAAGCGGCGGATAAGGTCGCACGCACCTATTCCGGCGGCATGCAGCGCAAGCTGGACATCGCAATGGGCTTGGTTCACACACCGCGCGTGCTGTTTCTGGACGAACCGACAACGGGGCTAGATCCGAAAGCCCGCGCGGATTTGTGGGAGGACATTGCCAGATTGTCGCGCGAAGACGGCATCACCGTGCTGCTGACGACGCATTATCTGGAAGAAGCTGATCAACTGGCACAGCGGCTGGCCATCGTGGATCGCGGCAAGCTGGTAGTTGAAGGAACGCCTGATCAATTGAAAGGCGAACTGTTCGGCGACGCGATTCACATTGAATTTGCGCAAGGCCAGCCCGATGACAAAGTGCGCGGCACGCTGAAGTCTCTGGATGGCATCAGCGAGATCGTGACGGACGGCCATCTGCTCCACGCCCGCGCCACGCAAGGCGCGACGGCGGTGCCGGGCATGCTGGCCGCGCTCGAATCGGCGGGGCTGCGAGTGGCGTCAGTCACTGTCGCACGGCCTTCGCTGGACGATGTTTATCTGCGCCATACGGGCCGAACGTTTGATGAAGCCGAACAGGCGAATCAAAAAGGAGCACGATGACTCTTTTAACTCATTCCCTATTGATGTTGCAGCGCCATCTGCGCAATTTGTTGCGGCAGCCATGGTGGGTGGTCTTTTCGCTGGTGCAGCCGATTATCTGGCTGACGCTCTATGGCCAACTGTTCAAGCGCGTGGTCGAACTGCCGGGCTTTAACGCGGGTTCGTACATTAGCTTCGTCACGCCCGGCGTGGTCATTATGTCGGCATTATTCGCCGGTGGATGGAATGGAATGGGCGTGATTATGGATATGAACCAGGGCGTCATGGACCGCTTGCTGGTGTCGCCGATCCACCGGGCGGCAATCATCCTTGGCCGCATTCTGTCCACGTCTGTCACGACCGTGGTTCAGTCGCTGATTCTGATCGTACTGGGCTTTGCGACTGGGGCGCGCTTCGCTGGTGGAATCCCAGGCATCATCGTTCTGCTGGTTTGCGCCATGCTGCTGGCCGCGCCCTTTGCGGCGCTGTCCAATGCGCTGGCGCTCTCCATACGCAAACAGGAGTCTGTTATCGGCGCATCGAACTTCATCCTGATGCCGCTGACGTTCCTGTCACCGGTCTTTATGGCCAAGGACGTCATGCCTGATTGGATTCGTTCGATCTCCCGTTTCAACCCCGTCAACTGGAGCGTCGAAGCCGCGCGCGCGGCATTGAGCGATCACACGGATTGGAACTTTGTGCTGTTGCGCATCGGCTGTTTGCTGGCGTTTGCAATATTCAGCGCGGCATTGGCAACTCGAGCGTTTCGCGCTTACCAGCGTTCGGCGTAATGAATTGGCCTGATGAAGCGGAGTTGCGCAGAAAAGAGCGGAGTTGAAATGTCGCTTATAGCGGCTTGCAACTGACCGCGACCTGCCTTCACCGCAGAGGCGCAGAGAACGCGGAGGCAACGCAGAGAGAAAACGATCAACTCGGCGCTTCCTCGGCGGCTCTCCGCGCCTCTGCGGTGAAAGGGTTTTTCCAGGTGGTACACATCTGCAAGCCGCTATAAGGCATTCAATGGGCAGCGGCGTTAGAGCTGCGGCTCCCAGACCTCGCCCAAGTCCAGCACAAAGCCCGGCAGTTCCGGATCGGCGGAAATTTCGTTGGCGTTCTCCAGTTTTTGAACAGGCTCACCCAGACGGTAAACGTAAACAACCTTCTCTTCCGGATCAATCAGCCAGCCCAGCCGCAGCCCGCAAGCGATGTACTCATCCATCTTTTTTCGGAAGTAATTTAATTCCTCCGGATCAGAAAGCAGTTCGACAACAAAATCCGGGCATAGAGGCAGAAAGCCTCTCCTCTGTTCAGGCACCAACGACCATATGCGTGAGCGCAGCACCCAAGCGAAATACGGCCCGCGAATCGCGCCGTTCGGCAATGTGAATCCCGTAAACGCCCCGAACCCAAGCCCCGACTCATCTTGCTTAATCCAGTTCCCGACCTGCACAGCAACAGATGTGCTGCGCAGGCTTGTCTGCCATCCGGGAAGCGACCTTTCAATGATCTCTCCGGTTACCTCTCGCTCGTAAATTACAGTCTCATTCTCCTGACATAGCGCGAAGAATTCTTTGTCGGTCATATTTGCAGCCCCAGCGAAACATGCTTCGTTGCCAGAAAAGCGTCCAACCCTTCGCTGCCCAGTTCCCTGCCCCAGCCACTTTGTTTGACGCCGCCGAACGGTGCGTTACTGGTTGAAGGCACTCCGTCATTGATCCCAATCGTTCCGGCTTCAAGCGATTCCATCAGCCGGAATGCGCGATCCAGGTTGCCGGTGAAGGCATAGGCGCTCAAGCCATAAACAGAATTGTTCGCCATCGCAATGGCTTCTTCTTCACTGTCGAACGGCGCGATGGCCGCAACCGGCGCAAAGGTCTCTTCCTGCATACACAGCGCATTGGCGGGCACATCGGCCAGCACGGTCGGTTCGATGAAAAAGCCTTTTTCGCCTGCCCGCTTGCCGCCGCACAGCACGCGCGCGCCGCCAGCGACGGCGTTTTCGATATGCGCCAGTGCCTTCGCCAATCCCGCTTCGTCAATCAACGGCCCGATTTCCATGCCTTGTTCCAAGCCGTCGCCGACTTTCATCGCTTTCATCTTCGCGGTGAATGCATCCAGGAATGGTTCGTAGATGCCGCGCTGGACATAGATGCGATTGGCCGCGATGCAGGATTGACCGGTGTTGCGAGTCTTGGCAACGAGTGTGCCTTCGACCGCGCGATTCAGATCAATGTCGCTGAAAACCAGCACCGGCCCATTTCCGCCCAGTTCCAGCGACAGCGGTTTGATTGAATTCGCCGCGCCCGCAATCAGCAACCGCCCGACCTCGGTCGAGCCGGTGAAAGTGACTTTGCGGCAGAGCGGGTTTTCCAAAAACTCCTTGCCGATCCCTGAAGCATCGCCGAGCACAACTTGGAAAACGCCTTTTGGCAATCCGGCCGCCGCCGCATATTCGGCGAACGCAAGCGCGCTCAAGGGTGTCTGTTCCGCCGGTTTCAGCACCATCGTATTGCCGGCGGCCAATGCCGGAGCGGCTTTGCGCACGGCCAGCACCAGCGGGAAGTTCCACGGCGTAATGGCACCGACCACGCCCATCGGCGATTTAATGACCAGATGCCGTTTGCCATCCACCTGATTCGGCACGATGCGGCCATAAGCCCGCCGAGCTTCTTCCGCAAACCAGCGCAGATGATCCACCGTCATCGCCACTTCGCCAAAGCTCTGCTGAAGCGGTTTACCATTTTC
>JBDSAM010000177.1:0-3911 GCA_039922135.1 Blastocatellia bacterium | reverse complement strand
GTAACCTGTATGGCCTCGCCTCCGCTAGCGGAGGTTTTCCAGACTTGCAATTTGCCGCTACGGTTGGAGGTGAAATAAATCCAGCTCCCATCGCGTGACCAGCTTGGCACAATGTCTTCAGCCGGATCGGTGGTCAGGCGGCGCGATTGGCCGCCTTCGCTGCTGATGACGAAGATATCGGCGTTGCCTTCAGGACGGCAGTCGAACACGATCTGCTTGCCGTCCGGCGACCAACTGGGTGAACCGGCCAGCGGGCCGCGAAACGCGGTCAACCGAACGGGATTTTCGCCCTCGCTGCCGCATACCCAAATCTCCTCGCTGCCGGAGCGATTGGAAACGAAGACTACGCGTTTGCCATCCGGCGAATAGCGCGGGCTGGCTTCGCTGGCCGTCGAAGCGATTAAGCCGGATTGGGCTTCCGTCACTGGCGTACTGCCTTTCAAAGCCACCCTGTGAATATCTACGTTATCGGTGTTTTGCATCCAAGCCAGCCGGTTTCCTTGTAAAGAGAAAGCGGGGTATTGGGCATCGGTGCCGCTGGCCGCCACCCATTGCGGGCTGCCGCCATCAACCGAAAGCCTGAGCAGTCGGCTCTTGCCGCCGTAACGCGAAGAGAAAACGATTTCGCGTCCGTTGGGAACCCACGCCAAATTGCTGACCCCCGTGCCGTCGAAAGTCAGCCGTTTCGGTTCGCCGCCTTCCACCGGGACAAGGTAGACTTCGCCGACTACCGCGCTGATGACGCGCACGAAAGCCAGCCGTTTGCCATCCGATGAGAAAGCCGGACTGCAATCTCCGATGACGGACGCCGGAGGCACCGTCAGGCGGCGTCTCTCTCCGGTTTCGGGCGAGAGAAGAAACAGGCTGAAAGGTTCATCAGCGGAAGCCTTGTCGCTGACTACCAGCCATTGACCGTCCGGCGACCAGTGAAGCCAAGTGTGGCTGCCAAAGCCGAAGCGATTTGCCCACGTGTCCGTCAGCTTACGCTCGGCTCCGCCCAGTGACGATATAAGGAAAATACCGTCTCCGTCAGGTGCGCTGCGATAGAAAGCAATCGTGCGCCCATCCGGCGACCAGACAGGATTCACATCGTCTCCCGGATGATTGGTCAGACGTACCCAATTGCCGCCATCCACCAGCCTGACGTAAATATCGTTGTTGTTCTCTTTTTCCCCGCTCCAGACAAATGCGATTTGATTGCCGTCCGGTGAAAAGGCGGGCTGCAATTCGCGCCCAGGGTAGGTGGTCAGCGGGGCTACATTCATGGGCGAAGCTCCTGCGCTGTCAACAGGCGCCAGCCGCGAAGTTTTGAAAAACAGGATGGCCAGAATACCTAACAGAGCAACTGCCAGCAGCCAGAGCGGCAAGGTTACCGCAGCCAGATGGTGGCGCGAATACCAGTCCAGCTTTTTGGGTTCCTGATCGGCTTGCAAGCTGGGATTCTGGCTTAAGCTTTCTTTTCCATTTTCGCTTTGCGGGTAAGCCGAGACAGGAATCACCGCCACCTTCTCCGGCTCATTAACTTCCATCACTGGCGCAATGAACCGGTAACCGAGCCGCGGCAAGGTTTCGATATAGTGTTGTTCACCTGGGTTTTCAGCCAGAACTTTTCGCAAGGCTGAGATGTGGACGTTCAGATTGGCTTCTTCAACGACCGTGTTCGGCCAAAGAGCCTTAATCAGCTTCTCTCTATCCATTACCTGTCCTGGGTTTCGCACCAGCAGCAGCAGCAGTTCGAATTCCTTGGGCGGCAACAGGACGATCTGGCCATTGCGATACAGGCGATGCTCGCCAGTGGCTAAACGGAAAGGTCCGAACTCATAGCATTGGCCATTATGTGTTTGTACAGCTCTCATAACCCGTCTTTAGCTGATCTTTACATGGTCTTTACTAAAAATTCACCTTATCCAAAGGACTCTCCAGCAGTAGAGCGAATAAAGTAAGTGAGTCATTAAGATCATCGGTCGTGTCCTACGCGGCTGACCATTCAAATCAAATAAGCTTTGCCAAGAAAATATTAGACTGACACAGAATCAGCAATCAATCACGATTCGCAGGCTATCGCTTTGCTGGGATTATCCAGTTCTATCCAAAAAACACAAAAGCAACCTATCAGTTAACTGAAAACTGAACGGATAAAACTTCGCGCGCACCTCTTTTGGGGAATGAATCTAGTTTGAATGAGATCTTTTCCCCGAAGAGATGATGTGAGTTGAGCAGGTCTAAACCCAGTTCTTGAGGAGAATAACCATGCCAAAACAATCACCAGTAATTCGTCTAACTTGGATCAATCTGATGTTACTGCTTGTTGCTCTCAGCGTTCCATGCTGGGCACAGCAATTCACCGGCACGATTCGGGGAACTGTGTCCGATTCAACCGGAGCAGTGGTTCCAGGAGCGGAAGTTTCTGTCATTAATATTGGAACGAACGAGACGCGGACCGCGATGTCCGAAGATAACGGCACCTACGTCATTCCGCAACTCAGGCCGGCGCTCTACCGCGTGAGCGTGAAAAAGGCAGGCTTCAAAAACGCCACCTTCGATGACGTCAAACTCGACGTTCAGCAGATTCGCGAAGTGGATGTGGCGCTTTCAGTCGGCGCGGCTTCCGAGACGGTGAACATTTCGGCCTCGGGCACGTCCGCGATTGAAACGACCAGTCCCACCGTCAGCACGACAATTGAAAACAAGCGCGTGGTTGACCTGCCGCTCAACGGGCGCAATCCATATTCGCTGGCGACCTTGAGTCCCGGCGTGATTCCGGGGCCGGGTTCGTCGCCCTTCATTAGCGGCGGGCGCAACGCCACCAGCGAAGTGACGATTGACGGCATCTCGAACGTCAACGCCGAAAACAACGTCTCAATCCTTGACCTGAACTACACGCCGTCGGTGGACGCCGTGCAGGAATTCAGCGTCCAGACCAATTCAGTCAGCGCCGAATTCGGACGACTGGGCGGCGGCGTGATCAACCTGGTCACCAAGAACGGCACGAATCAATTTCACTGGACGCTGTTTGAATTTCACCGCAACAGTGCGCTCGACGCGACCAACTTTTTCACCAATCGCAGCGGCGGCAAGAAGGGCAGCTTCAAACGCAACCAATTCGGCGGCAACGTTGGAGGCCCAATTTTCAAGGACAAGACTTTCTTTTTCGTTAATTACGAAGGCAACCGGCAGGGGTCGGCGAACGTGGGGACTTTCACCGTGCCGCTGCCCGAATGGCGGCAAGGCAATTTCTCCAATCTGAAGAATTCCGCCGGTCAGCCGATCATCATTTACGATCCGCTCACCACCCGGCCCGATCCGAACACTCCGGGCCGCTTCACGCGCGATCCGTTCCCGGGGAACATCATCCCCGCCAATCGCATCAGCCCAATCGCGGCGAAGATCATGCAGTACTGGCCGCTGCCTAACGTCGCGCCGACCAACATCAACACGCAACAGAACAACTTCTTTGCGGCGGGCACGAACATCAGCAAGAGCAATCGGATTGATTCGCGCGTGGATCACAACATCACATCGAAATGGCGGGCCTTCACGCGCTTCTCGATTCAGTTCAAAGACGCCAGCCAGCCGTTCAATCATTACGGCAATCTGGCCACGCCGAACAACGCCGGGCCGACGGTCAACACCGCGAAGAGCGTCGCCATAGACAACCTTTACACGGTCAGCCCCTCGCTCTTCCTGAACGTGCGTTACGGCTTGAACCGCAAGACCAACGTGCGTACGCCTTTTTCAACGGGCTTCGATTTCACCACGCTCGGTTTTTCGCCCGCCATCAAAGCCGTGGCCGACGCGCTGGAATTCCCGCGCTTCGATGTCAACGGCCTGTCGTCGCTGGGGCAGGAAACCTTTAACGATCTGGGTATCTTCCAAACCACGCACAGCTTCAACGCGAACGTGACGAAAAC
>JBDSAM010000176.1:0-4525 GCA_039922135.1 Blastocatellia bacterium | reverse complement strand
GCTGGCTTCGGTACTGGACTGTCGCAAAATGTAGTTGTCGCCACCGACACGCCGCTGCCTATGCAGCTTGATGGCTCTGAAGTCGTCGTGCGGGATTCGACTTTCACGGACCGCAACGCGCCGCTCTTTTTCGTCGCGCCTTCGCAGATCAACTATCTGATTCCGGCGGGCACCGCCAGCGGAGCGGCAATTATCAGTGTCAAACGAAGCGGAATCGTCGTTGCGCAAGGCACGATACAGATCGAATCAACGTCGCCCGGCATCTTTACCGCCAATGCCAGCGGAACAGGCGTACCGGCGGCAGTAGCGCTGCGCGTCGTGGGATCAACACAGACATTTGAATCCATTTACAGTATACCAATGGGCCAACCAGTCGCGACACCGATTGATCTTGGCCCGGCGGGCAACGATGTGTATTTGATCCTTTACGGCACTGGAGTCAGAAATGCGTCATCGGCAACTGTGACAGCAACCATTGGAGGAACCGCGACGCCGATCCTTGGTTTCGCCGCTGCGCCTGGCTTTGTCGGGCTGGATCAAATTAACGTTGGCCCGATCCCGCGGTCGCTCATTGGGCGTGGTGCGGCAAATGTCGTGCTAACCGTTGGCACCAAGGCCGCCAACACGGTCACGATCAATATTCAATGACCTATGAAATGTGGCGCGAGTTGTATACTCGCGCCACATTGTGTGTAAATCTAATTCTTGTTTCTTCTCTCCCGCAATCCAATCTATTTTCGCCGTGCTAAGTTCAGGCTGGTGGCCGATAGCTGTTGACCGGTAAATTTCAAATCCGTCATGAACCATCAACCACCATCACCGATCCTAATCAACTTCGACCCTACCGAGCCTTCGTGCTCGAATGATGAAAGGAAAAATCTATAAAGAGGACAGCGAGTTCTATCTTGTCAGTTTTCGCGCTGCTTGTGTTTGCATTCGCGGTATCGGCGAAAGCTGAAACCGTCTCTACTGTGCTGTATTTGACTCCGGCCAACGAAAACCCGCCAATCGCGGGATTAAACGCGATTGGCGCATTCCAGGTTACCGTCGCAGTCACGCGCGATGCCGGCGGCACCATCACCAACGGCACGGTGCGCTTCCTGGGTAACGTCACATTCCCCGGCAGCGTGATCATCACCGGGTTCCACATTCACGAAGGAGTGACGGGCGTCAATGCCGGCGTTGTCATCAACACCGGCCTCAGCGCTGGCAGCCCGCTCACATTGGCCAGCGGCGCAGGAATTCTGGATTACACGGTGCAGGTGAATGACGGTGCCTTGTTGACCCGCCTGTTAAAAAACCCGCCGGGCTTTTACGTCAACCTGCACACCAGCGTAAATGGCGGCGGCGCGATTCGGGGCCAGCTCGTCCGATTCGAAGAGAGGCAATCACAAACGGTAATGATGACCACGGCGGCTGAAGTTCCGCCGGTCACCAATGGTCTGTCGGGCACCGGCGTGGGAACGATCACAGCCAGCCCGACCCGCGATGACAAAGGGTTAGTCACGGGCGGCACTGTAACCTTCTCGATGCAGTTCGATCTTCCTGCCGGTTCGACCTTGACCGGCTTGCACATTCACGAAGGCGGGCCTGATGTTGCCGGGCCAGTGGTCATCAACACCGGACTGAGCGGTTCAAACACCATCGCCTTGCCGACCGGCAAAGGCTCGGCGAATTTTGTCGTGCCGATCACCGCGGCAACCCTCGAAGTATTTAAGCGGTTGCTGGCGAATCCTGCGGGCTTTTATGTCAACGCCCACACCAGCGCCAATGGGGGCGGCATCATCCGCGCTCAGCTATCGTCGCTGAGCAGTACGCCGCCGATTATTCAACAATCGGATACTTACTATCTGGACACCACGAACGCAGACGCAGCGGTCAAGTTGCTGGCCACGGGCATTGATCTGACCAGCGTGGCGATCGTCAACGGCCAAACCGTCACTCCCACTCTCGACTTCAACTCCGGCGTAATAACAATCAACATTCCGGCTGCGTTGCGCTCCAATGCCGGAGTGCTCTTCGTGCAGGTTCGCAATGCGCAGGGATTACTGTCCACGCCGATTCAGATCGTCGTTGCGCCGACAGCCAGTGTAAACACGGTAGCCGCAGCAACGGTTGACGCCGCCAAGTTCGGCAATCTGATTGCTCCGAATGCAATCGTAGCAGCCTTTGGCACTAAGCTGGCTTCGACGACGGTTTCAGCGACGACCACGCCGCTGCCGACCTCGCTCGATGGCACATCGGTTTACGTCAATGGAGTGCAGGCAAGGCTTTTCTTCGTCTCGCCGACGCAGATCAACTACCTTGTGCCTGAAGGCATTCCCGCCGGCGCGGCACAAGTAGTTGTTGCCGCTAAAGACGGCACGGTTACGCGTGGCGTGGTCAACGTCTCAGCGTCTATCCCGTCTCTGTTCACTCGAACGGCGAATGGTTTGGGAGCGCCAGCCGCAGTGGCATCGGCCAACGGCCAAACCTTCAACATCTTGTTGAGCAACGCGGATGGCACGCCAGTCCCTGTTGACACAGGCAATTTTGTGATGCTCTTCGGCACGGGCCTCCGCTACGGCTCAACTGCGGTGACGATAAATTTGGGCGGCAGCAGCATTACGCCTTCGTTTACCGGCGCTCAGGGCCAGTTCGACGGCCTGGATCAAATCAACTTCCAGATCCCGCAATCGTTGGCGGGGAGAGGCGCTGTTGATCTGACCGTAACGGTTGATGGCAAGACCAGCAACACCGTTAAGCTGAACATCAAATAGCCAGTGGACGGTGATCGGTGGTCGGTGGTTGGATGACATTTACAGTCAGCCATCCACTGCCGATCACCGCCAACCGCCTACCATCCACCAACCACCGCCGTGCAACGACATCGTTTCTACGCTCTCAAATCTCAAATCTCTGATTCTAAAATCACGCTCGACGGCGATGAATCGCATCACCTCGCGCGCGTCCTGCGGCTGGGCGAGGACGACCGCGTTTTCGTATTCGACGGCGAAGGCAGTGAATGGGAGTGCGAAATTGCCAGCGTTGGCAAGCGCGAAACCGAGTTGACGCCCCTTCGGCAACTGGCCGACGCTGTCGAATCCCCACTCAACCTGACGCTTGCGCAAGCGCTGATCAAAGGCGACAAGTTCGATTGGGTAGTTCAGAAAGCAACCGAACTGGGCGTCACGCGCATCGTCCCGCTGCTGACTGACCACAGCGACGTCAAAATGGGAAAAGCGCGCGCCGAAGAAAGAGCCGAGAGCCGATTACTTCGCTGGCGGCGCATCTCGATAGAAGCATTGAAACAATCGGGCCGACGGCGATTGGTCGAGATCATTGAGCCAACCCGCTTCACAGACTTTTGCGAATCAAATTCAACTGGCAATAACCTGATCCTTTCCGAACGAGGCGGGCGCAGACTTCCCGAGATCACAATCAACCCGACGCAGATCAGTGTATCCATCGCATCAGAAGGCGGGTGGAGTGAGCGAGAGTTACAAACCGCCGAAACCAACAACTTCATTGCAGTCAACCTTGGCGCGCGAATCCTGCGAACGGAGACCGCCGCTATCGCCGCTGTTACGCTGGCTCAGCATCTGTTCGGCGATTTGCGCTAGGTCTGTTGCCTTACCTAACACACGCTTTCGGCGTGCTATCATCCGGTTATGGATACCAACAAAGAAATCGCAACCTTGGGCGGCGGCTGTTTCTGGTGCGTTGAGACGGTCTTCAACGAACTGCGCGGCGTTGAATCGGCCATTTCAGGTTATGCCGGAGGACAGACTGCCAACCCGACCTACAAAGAGATTTGCTACGGCGACACGGGTCACGCCGAAGTTGTGCAAGTGACTTTCGACCCACAAGTAGTCTCGTATCGGGAAATCCTGGAAGTCTTCTTTACAGTTCATGACCCAACAACCCTGAATCGGCAAGGCGCGGATGTTGGCACGCAGTATCGCTCAGCAATCTTCTATCACTCGCCGGAACAGAGAGCTGTTGCCGAACAGGTGATTGCTGAGTTAGGGGCGGCGGGCGTGTGGCCTGACTCCATCGTCACTGAAATTACGCCGACCACAAAGTTCTATCCGGCGGAGAATTATCACCAGGAATACTTCGCCAACAATCCTAACCAGCCATACTGCCAAATGGTGGTCGAACCAAAAGTAGCAAAGTTCAGGAAGAAGTTTTTGGAGAAGCTGAAGCGATAGAAGCACCCCTGGTTAAAACAAAACGGGGCAAGGACAGCGATGGGTTTCGCTCTCCTTGCCCTTTTGCTTGTTGTTTCTTTCTCAGATTCCCTGCACGCCTTCTGCTTGCGGTTGGTGCTGATCAACAAGATCACCGATCTCTCCTATCTCTAATGACACTGCCGCGGCCTGTAACGTCGCCGCCACGCGCACAGCATCATGAACTTGGTCTTCGCTTAACCCTCCGTCAATTACAACTTTTTCGTGTGAGCGGATGCACATTTCACAGCCGTTGATCGCGCTGACAGCCAGGCAGAACAATTCAAAATCAACTTTATTGCCGAGCGGTTTGC
>JBDSAM010000175.1:0-4185 GCA_039922135.1 Blastocatellia bacterium | reverse complement strand
AATTTTTTCGTCGCGCTGCCAAGCCGTGCGCTCAATATCGCCACCGTCGGTCAACCAATCCGCAGGCTTGCTGGTTTGTGCTAGCGGGGCCAGTTGGATTGGACTCCAATCCGCCAGACATCCAATTAACAGCAGAAATAACAGTCCCATTCCTCTACAAATTTTTCGATGTTTCACTTTAAGGACTCCCTTGATAACACGTAGGTAAGCACCCACGTGAGGTAGTTCGTTTCAGTAATGAGTCTTGAAATGTAAGCAGCAGCGTAGTGGCAGAATTGCTTATCTGCCCAATAGGTCTGATTGTCTTGTCAGTAGATCACAAGATGCACGAAGCGCTTCGTTTGTTAGTTGTCAGTTGATATTTGTCATTGCCTCGGAAACCAAAGTGCATAAGTTTAAGTTATTCGTGTTGGATGATAGCTTGCCTGACCTCGCTATATCAGAAACTACCGGCTGATAATCAAAACGCCCCAGGGGCTTCTTGCCACCTTGATCTTTTTGGTCACCGTCTGACTTGCCAAATCCACGACCGAGACATCATTGGAAGGCCCGTTGGCCGTGAAGAGCGTTTTTCCATCTGGCGAAACCGCAATTCCCCAAGGGCGCTGGCCCACTTCGAATGAGATGGTGGGCTGATTGGTCGCCGTATCTACCACGAAAACCTTGCGCCCGCGGCCGGTGCTTATATAAAGCTGTTTGGCATCAGGCGAAAGCGCCAATCCCATCGGCTTGATTTCACCTGGCGTGCCGAGTTGGATAACCTGCTTCTTTTCATTTTTCGCAGTATCGAGCAGCACGATGCTGCCATCGTTTTCCGCGTTAACGTAGGCGCGTGCGCCATCGGGCAGAAACACGACATTGCGCGGGCGGCGGCCGACCTTGATATTTTTTATGAGTTTGCGCGTGGCGACATCAATTACGGCAACTGCGCTATCCGCCTCTGAGGTCGAATAGACCAGCTTGCCATTCGGCGACAGCGTCACGCCTTCGGGTTCGCCGCCTGTGGTAACGGTCTGTATCAGTTTTCCACTGCTAGTTTCAATGAAGCTGACGCCGGCAACATCTTCATTGGAAACATAAATCGTGCTGCCATCATGGCTGACATCAAAATTCTCAGGGTCTGAACCGCCTTGAATCACGCGCAACAGCTTATTCTGTTCAACATCGAAAACGCCGATCCCGTCCGCGCTTTTGTCAGCAGGCGGCAGGGTGCTTTCGTCCACGCCCGGCGGCGCGGAAGGCGAACCGCTCAAGGCCACGTATATCGTCCTCCCATCTGGGCTGGCATGAATACCACGTGGGCGCTTGCCCAAGGGGATCGTCGCAATCACCTCCAACGTCGAGCCATCAATGACGCTCAGATCGCCCGACGATTCATTCGTGACGTACACTCGATAGCCCGATTTCCATTCGGGCAAAGGTGTCGGCTGAACGGATGATTGTGTCGCGGCTGGGCCGTTGGTTGACGATCCTTTCAAGCAACCCGCCGCAAATAGCGCCAGGCAACAGCAGAACATCACGCACAAAGACTTATTTACAGCCATCAATCATTCCCCTTTGAATTCGAAAACGATGTCGCTCTTCCCGGAAGGCGAAAGGAAAATTTGTTGTTCTTGCCTGCCCAACTGCTCCTGCCAGGCCTGAATTGTATAGGTGCCCGGCGGTACATCGCGAAGTTGGAAGGAACCATCCGCTCCGGTCACGGCGAAGTAAGGATGCGGCACTACGCCAATCCACGCCTGCATCCACGAATGGATATTGCATTTGACGCGGATCATGACTTCGGGTTGCGAAAAACGGCGCGTCAGTGGTTCAGTGGTTGGCGATTGGCTTTGGTTCCACTCTCGGTTGATCTGGGCAAGCGGGTGGATGTTGTGCGTCAATGGATCGGAGTTCGTAACTTTTAAAGTCTGGCCCACTTGCACGCCCAGCACGCGGGGGCCAAACCAGCAACCTTTCTGATCCATAACCGCGGGCATTTCGGCATTGGCGGGCGGTTCAAAATTTTTGCCTTCCAGCCCTTGCTTGATATAGATGAAAACATTCGCAAGTTTGCCTTCATCGTTTGCTGCAATCACATCATCGGAAACTGGGCTTTGGTGTAGCTTCGCGCATTGCGGATCGCCATTCATATCTACTTGCTTTCGCAATGGCTTTTTCCCTGCAAAGCGTACGCTGCCGGTCACTGTGCCAGCCGTTTTAGGATCTACCTTGAACCAGGCTTCCGCTTCGTTTGCGGGCTTCTTGCCAGTGCAGCCCACGATCAAAGCCGCAAAGCCAATGCCCATGAACAGAAAGACCGTACGATGAATTGCTGATGCCATTTGTCAGTCCTTACTCGGAGCGGCTGCCAGCGGAACTTCGCCAGTCAGCGTTTCCAAGAACACGACCAAATCATTTCGCTCTTGGGCAGTAAGCTGAAGGGATTTGATTTCTTTGTCCAATTGCGGATTCGAATTCCCGCCGCCCACATAAAAGTCTACGACATCTTTCAACGTCTTCAAGCTGCCGTCGTGCATGTACGGCGCGGTCTTTGCGATATTGCGCAGGCTGGGCGTGCGGAATGCGCCACGATCGGCTTCCGCGCGTGTTTGCTCGTAGCGGCCCAAGTCTGTCAATTCACCGTTGGCGTTCATCCCCGCGCCCAGGTTGTGGAATCCGCCATCCGTAAACAACGCGAACTTCTGCCCGATGATGTGGCAAGCCGTGCAGTTCCCCCGGTTTTTGTCACTGAAGACCGCCAGCCCTCGAATCGCCGCGGCGCTAATCGCGGCCTTTTCAGCACCATACCGATACCGGTCGAAGGGCGAATTGCCACTGAGCAATGTCTGCTCAAAACTGGCAATGGCCTTTTCGATCTTTCGCATTGTAATCGTCCCTGGCCCGAATACTTTTGAGAACTCAGCGCGATAGGCTGGATCGGAGCTGAGCTTGGAAACAGAAACTTCGTGCGACTGATTCATCTCTTTTGGATTGGACATCGGCCCGCCAACCTGTTGTTCTAAACTGGCCGCGCGCCCATCCCAAAATTGCACTCTGTTATAAGCCGCATTCAACAATGTCGGTGTGTTCCGGGCTCCGAATTGTCCATTGAAGCCTTTTGCCACTGCCCGTCCTTCGGCAAAGTGCAGAGCCGGGCTGTGACAACTGGCGCATGAGAGTGTGTTATCGCTGGAAAGCCGGACGTCAAAAAACAGCCTACGGCCAAGCGCGATCGAATCAGCCGTTAGACGGTTATCGTCCTGAATTAGCAGCGGTGGCAGACCAAGCGGCGCTTTAATTTCCACGGCAGCGCCAGTGGGATGAGCTGGCGCGTCAACCCTCTCCGTGGCTATCTCCCCAGGCATCTCTATATGCTTTTTTGCCTCGCAAGAAATTGCCAGGACTGCAACAAGCAGAATAAGAAAAACTCGCAATGAAAGGGGCGCACCAATAAATAGATTCTGCCGAAGCATTCAATTACTCCCAAGATGACAATCAAGATGACATTGTTGTTTCGCGATATTCTTGTGCAGGTCAGCGTAATTGCGCTTTTTCCATTAAGCAAAGGCCAGCGCCAGCAATTGCGGGAAACTGCCCTTGAAACGGTAAGAGCTATCTACCAGACTCAGTTGATCAGTCGCAAGCCTTGCGCCTTTCGGACAATCTGAAGGGAGAGGAATTCAGCGATGTCGCGCCCGCCATCAGCACGTCACCACCCGCCCCAAATTCGTTAAACATCCGGCGGACTTGTCCGTCGTCCAAGAATAATTCGCCAGAAGGCAATGCGATCCGAAGTCTATCCCGTAACTTACGGATAATCCTGTTTTCGTGTTGCGATGAATCGGCGTATTCGCGGATTGATGAGCGTAACTGGCGACTGGTGCTGCGTCCGAACATTAAATTCCAAAATGGCAAACCGCTGACAGCAGTGGCAATGGCTTCGGCGATGAATCGGCAGCTTGAAAGCTCGGCTTTGGAGGTTACGCTGCTGGTCTATCCGCAGCAGCCCGATTGGGCAAAGCTGGCGACAGCAATGCAGGCACAGTTGCGCGAGGTGGGCTTCCGTCTGCGGATTCACCAGGTGGAAGACATTAACGCGGCGATGAAATCGCAAACGGGCTGGCACGCTGCGATCAATTCGCCGGGGCTGGTGACGACTGGCGGAGCACCCGATCCGTTTCTGCGTGAACATCTGTATAGCCG
>JBDSAM010000174.1:0-6226 GCA_039922135.1 Blastocatellia bacterium | reverse complement strand
CTATTCGCTGGCGGCCAGCATCTTCGGCGGCAACGAATCGTTCAACAAATTCTTTGCCACCTATCAGCGCTATAAAACGTTCGCGCCTTCGACATCCGTGTTGAAAGACACAACGCTGGCCTTTTCGGCGCGCATTGGTTTGGCCAGAACCTTTCGTGATGCCGACCGCAACGGCGACGGCAAGATCAGCGACAGCGAAAAGCGATTGCCTATCAGCGAGCGTTTCTTTTCGGGCGGCGCAACGACCTTGCGCGGCTTTCGTTTTGAAACTGCCGGGCCGCAGGACGTGCTGTTTGATCCTAATCAGCCTATTGCCAAAGACAAGCCGTTCATCCTGCCAACGCTGATTCCGGTGGGCGGCGATGCGCTAGCGGTCTTCAATTTTGAACTGCGCTATCCGCTCACGCAGCGGCTAAGACTTGTGCCTTTTTACGATTTAGGTAATGTTTTCCGGCGCGTCAGTGATATTCGTTGGTCAGGGATGACTAACACCGTCGGACTCGGCTTGCGCGTGAACACGCCGCTGGGACCGGTCGGCGTGGATTACGGATTTTTACTGGATCAGCCGGTGTATGCAGTTCCCGGCGTTCCCGGCGCAGTGCTCCGGCAGCCGCGCGGCACGCTTCACATTCGATTCGGACAGACATTCTAAAGATTCCGAGGAGCCCAGGCCTACCCGCGCCCTCGTGGGCAGGCGTCCGGCGAATACCGCCCGCGAGGGCGCAAGCGTACCAATATTCTGAGGAGAAAAGTTTATGACGAAATTCTGTGTGCAATGCGGAGCGCAGGTCAACGACACGGCACGGTTCTGCAACAAATGCGGTACATCGGTGCAGCCTGCGGCACAAACGACTTCCCCCAACGCGGCGCCGTACACAGCGCCAACGGCCAACTATCAAATGCCGCCCAACTATCAACAGCAATACCAGCAACCAGGGCAGCCCGGGCAGGCGGAGCAATCTGGCTATGGGCAAATGCCTTATCAACAGCCCTATCGCCCGCCCTTTCAACCCACGACCGCAGGCGAGATGAAACCGAGCATCGCGGGCGCGTTATGCTATCCGTTGTCTTTTGTTACTGGCATTTTGTTTCTGGTTTTGACGCCTTACAACCGGGACCGATTCGTGCGATTTCATGCCTTCCAATCCATCTTTCTGTTTGCCGTTTATTTGGCGTTAGGCATTGCGATTGGCATCCTCAGCAACTTTATGCCCTGGCCGCTCGACCGGATGTTGTCCAGCGTGCCCAGACTGCTGTGGTTGGGCGGTACTGCCTGGATGATGTATCAGGCGTATAAGGGCGAACGGTTTAAGCTGCCGGTAATCGGCGATCTGGCTGAAACGCAGGCGAACAAAGTGTAGGTTGGTTTTGCAGGGCGGCGATGTTATGTTGCCCACCCGAACCCAATTCACAACGCAGAATAGATGGAGTGAAGAGTTGTTATGAAGTGGAACGCAATCTTCATTTTGCTGATGACTTTAGCGCTTACGCCGATTGCCGCCGGCCAGGTGAAAGTTGATGACCGCGCACTGCCCATTCAGTTGAGCGAAACAGAAGTCCAGACGATTCTGAAAGAAAATAATCCTAAATCGCACGTCGAAGCCGCACTGAAACTCTCTGACAACCACCTGGCCAAGGCATTGAAGAGTGCCGAAGCTCATCAATATAAAGCTGCCGTTGATGACGTTGACGTTTACGCGTCATTGGTCATTTACGCTGACGGATACACGCGCAAGCTGCCAGCCGCGCAAATCAAAGATCGCAATACCTGCCTGAAGAAGATCGAGCAAGCCATCTTCAAACAATCACGCAATTTGGATTTGGTCATGCGCGAAGTGCCTTTCGATTTCCGCGAGCCAGTCGAGGGCAAGATCAACGAATTGAGGAAGGTCCGCCTGCGCGCGCTGGATGACGCAATTGGCGGCGGCAAAATCATCAATTCTTCCAACGAGAAATGATCCTCCCAATTCCCCAAAGATGATCAGAACCTTAGCTTTTGACCGCTCATCTCTTACCTTCGCCGAAATTGACGACCCGGACCAGATCAACCTGCTCTGCGCCGAAACCAGCAAAGTCATCTGGGTGGACGCGAGCAATCCCGAAAGCAAGGACTTTGATGATCTGGGGCGAGAATTCGGCTTTCACCCACTAGCAATCGAAGACTGCAAGAAAGGCCATCAGCGCCCGAAGATTGATGAATATCAGGGCTACTATTTCATGGTTTTGTATGAGGCCGAGATGGGCAGCGAAGGTAATCTGGAGTTACGCGAACTGAACATCTTCCTTGGCCCAAACTATCTGGTCACCGTGCATAGCAAGCCCATCCGCGCGATTGCGACTGCTGAACGGCTGTGGCGCGAATGGACAGATCTGGCCGAACGCCGCACCGGACTGGTTACTTATCTGTTGGTGGATGCGATCGTGGACGATTACCTGCCGCTGCTGGATTCGGTTTCGGATAAGCTGGAAGACCTGGAAGAGCAAATCTTCGAAAACTTCAACCCCGAATCGCTGCAGGAAATCTTCAACATCAAAAAACAGCTTCTCTTTCTGCGGCGTGCCGTCGTTCCATTGCGCGACGTGTTCAACACCTTGCAGCGGCGCGAACAGCCGATCTTTTCGCGCGAAACGATGTTCTACTTCCAGGACGTGCATGACCATCTGGTGCGCGTAGCGGATATGATTGATACATTGCGGGATCTGATTGCTTCGGCGATGGATGCCTATCTGTCAATTTCAGGCAATCGCATGAACATCGTCATGAAGCGGCTGACTTCGATCTCGACGGTTCTGATGTCCATCACGCTGGTCGCGGGAATTTACGGAATGAATTTTCAGTTTATGCCGGAACTGGGCTGGCGGTATGGGTACGCGGGAGCGCTGACTTCGATGTTGGTTATCGGCCTGGCGCTTTATTTTTACTTCCGTAAAATCAATTGGCTATGAAACATGGCAAACTGACAAGGCGGTTGCAAAGAAAAGTGCGCAGGGTGATCAGCGGCGGCACAACCCGACTGCTGAAGCCGGAAATAATAGAAGCCGAAATTGCGCCGGATGAAATGCCCGTATCGTCTGATGATCCCTTCAACCTTTCTGTTCCTGACAACGATGCCAGCGGCGTTTTGCGATTGGGCAAGTCCAGCCATCTGCCCACAGCGCTGGCCGAAGCCAGCGAACACAATGAGCACGGCTGGTTGCCAGGCTTAATGGTCACCACGATCACGTTGATGGCCGTTCTGTTCATCGCCATCATCACGTGGTTCATTTCGCAAATGCCTGGCAAGTAACCTGCGGCCGCCAACCTTCACGCGGGAAGCACCGCTTCTTTATCCCATCGAGAACCATTACGTGAAAACTGTTCCTTGCTGGCGATGGAAAAGATTTGCGTCTGTGGTTCCCAACTCCATCTTTCAATCCGGACGCAGGGGTTTTCAATCCGCAATACGTTGAAGGAATTGTTCTCTCCTCTGCCGCGCGTGGACGTGGCCGTGCCTGCCTGCACCAGGATCACCGAATGTTCCGGGCTGGCATAGCGCGCGGCAATGCTGGTCAGATGAAAATGGCCGGATAGCAACAGATCCGCGCCGCATCCTTCCAGCATCCGCATCGCCTGGCGCGAACGCCCGGCCAGTTCGTCATAGCTTCCTTCAGGCAAATCGAATGGATGGTGCGTGACCAACAGACTGACTACGCTGTCGCCCAATGGGCATAGGCGTTCGCGAATGTGGGCGATCTGCTCTTCATTGACGCGCCCGTCTTTGATCGTCAGTGAACGTGCGGTATTCAGGCCTAAAACTGCAATCTCTTCATCCAGGTAAAAAGGCTGAAGGTCGTCAGTGATGTAACGCAGGTATTTGCGCAGCGGACTGAAAAAGCGCGCAAAAACGTTATAAAGCGGAACGTCGTGATTACCAGGCACAACGATTTGCGGCTTGGGCAGAGCATCCAAAAATGTCCGGGCTTCTTGAAACTGTCCGGCGCGGGCGCGCTGGGTCAAATCACCGGAAACCGCAACCACATCCGGCTTGATCTGCCAGATGGTCCGGATAAGCGGATCAATCGTGGCGTAATCAATATGGCCAAAATGAATATCGGAAAGATGGACGAGCGTGCGCATTACAATTTACCCCCCTCTTTCGCTTTCAAGCTATTTCGCTTTCAGCTTCAGGCTCCGGCACTAGAACACGCAAGAAGCCCGGACGAATTCTGTAATGAAGCGGCGTTTGCATCAGCGTGATTTCGCCATCTGTTGAAACGCGCACGATTTTGCGTCTAGTTTCTACCGTGACCTCTTTGGTGTTCACGGCCACGAAGTCTTTGATCCCGCGCAACCGCCCAAACAGCGCCCGCAAAGCCAGTCTGACCAATCCCATTCGCCCGACATTGTGCGTCATAAACAAACTTAACTGGCCCGCGTTCAGGCAAGCGCGCCCGCCAACATTCAGGCTCTCCATCAGGTATTCATTGTTACCGACGAAGACAAACGGCGTGTGCCCCACAAACATCTGTTTTTCGGAATTCAGGCGGACGTGCAAGAAAGGATAACGGCGAAAGACTGCCAGCGAAGCTAGAATAAAAGCCGGCCACTTGCTGTATCCCAATTTCTGCCGCTTTTCGCGTTGATTGACTATGCTGGGATAAAGGCCCAGCCCTGAATTGTTGAGAAAGATACGGCCATTGACTTCGCCGACATCCACCTGAGCCGTATGCCCAGTGCTGATCGTGCGCACAGCCTCTGCCAGAACCAACGGGATGCGCAGGTCTTTCGCAAAATGGTTCAACGTGCCGACAGGCAAAACGCCCAGGGTTTTGCCTGTGCCTGCCAGTGCTGACGCCACGGCGTTGATAGTGCCGTCGCCGCCCCCTGCGACCACTATCTGGCTGGGGCCGCGCGCTGCACGCTTCGCCAGTTCGACAACCTCTGGCCCTGTCTTCGCCAACTGGATATTAGGCCGCAAGCCATGTGCCTGAAAAAGTTCAGCAAGCTGCTGCTGAACGCTTTCATCCGCGCCTGCGCCCGAACCGGCATTCAGAATTACATCCATCAGAGAACCTCTTTGCTTTTGATCCGCTGCGTTTCGCCCAAAGCATCCCTTTAATCGGGCAATTTTACAAAGCGGGCTTCGATCTCAGCATATCGCTGCGCGGTGTCTTTCCAGATATGGCCTTCAGAAGATGACTGTGGATTGAAGCGGCGCAGGCTGAGGTTTTCAGCTACGTGCTGCCGGGCTTCAGCCAATGTTGCGAACCGGCCAGCCGCAACCGCCTGCACCAGAACATTGCCAATCACAGTGGCTTCCACAGGCCCGGCCAGCACGGGTTTGCCTGTCATGTTCGCCGTGGCCTGATTCAGATAGCTGTTTTGCGAACCACCACCGACAATGTGCACACCATTGACAGGCTTCCCGGTCAACTGTTCAACCGTACGAATCACTGAGGCATATCGCAGCGCCAGCGAATCGAGAATGGCTTTAGCCAATGCCGCTGGGTCATCTCCGATTGTCTGTCCGGTCTCCGCCAATTGTTCCCTGATGGCCGCGGTCTTGCTTGAAGGGTTAAAAAATCGCGCATCATCGGGATAGATGAACGCCGGAAAATCACTGCGCGCCGCGACCTCGCCAAGCAGCACATCATAGGCAACATACTCAATAGGCAAGCCACGTTCCTGCCATTCGCGACGGCACGATTCCAACACCCATAATCCCATCACGTTTTTCAAAAACCGAATCGTCCCAAATGCGCCGCCTTCGTTGGTGAAGTTGTGACGCGCCGTTTCGGCATTGATTAGCGGCGCGTCGAGTTCAACGCCCACCAGCGACCACGTGCCCGACGAGATGTAAGCCCAGCCTTCTTGCAATGGCGTGCCAGCCACGGCGCTGGCTGTGTCGTGCGTGGCAGGCGCAATAACCTGCACGCCCGGCAAGCTGAGTTCATCGGCCAGCGCGGGTTTGAGCACACCTACTGTAGCGCCCGCCGGAATGATTTCAGTCAACAAATGCGCGGGCAGCTTCAACCGTTCGATGATCGTTGCGTCCCAGCCGCGCGTCGTCGCATTGATCAATTGCGTCGTCGTTGCGTTGGTGTATTCGGTAACTCTGCGCCCGGTCAGCAAATCGTTGATCAGATCAGGGATCAGCAACAGGCAGGACGCGGCCATTGGCAGACCAGCCTGTGCATGCGTGCAGAGTTGAAAGACCGTGTTGAAGTTCAGAAACTGAATGCCAGT
>JBDSAM010000173.1:0-5256 GCA_039922135.1 Blastocatellia bacterium | reverse complement strand
GAATTAGGTTGGAAGGCCAAATATCGGATGAAAGATGTAGTGAAAATGATGGTGCAAGCGGAGTTGGCAGAGGATTATGGAGTGAAATGATAAAGAAGGAAATCAACGATAGGAGGAGGGCCAACTCCATTGACAAACTTGATAACCCTAGCCAAGGCTCATTAATCCGCAAGTTAAATTAACGTGAGTTCGACGTAATTCTCTAACGCGGTCAATGGTTTAGCCTTTTTGCACGAAATCCTATATTGTGGCTATATCGCAAAAGCCCTGATTTTATTGGCCCTGAGGATTTTGCTCAACCAGAATCAATGCAATTGGCTAACGTTTGATTACCCTGATGATTCAGGGAGAATGATTCAATGGCGTCTTCATCTCTATGACCGGTCATTTCCAACACGCTAGCCCATCCAATGCCTGTTCTGTTGATGCGCTCGGCAGTTTTTGAATTGCTTGTTGTTAATGTCCGTCACGGCCAGTTACATAATATGCGTCACGTAAGGCCGCACGCGATGGACTTTCGAGCTTGAAGCTGATGTCATCGAGAATGAATTTGTAAATTGTCTTGATAGTCAAACTTGGGAGGATGCAACTGCATAATTTCATAGGGCTTTGCCAGAAAAGTTGTGGCTGGGAATAAAAAATATTTCCGGACACGAAATTTTTCGTCTAGGATGTGTGTAATTCTGATAAAGAAGATAATTCTGATAAAAAAGATAAATATGAAATTGCAAACATCTCGATCCTATGTATGATTGCGGTTTCAATCCCATACCCAAATAGCAGGAGAAGAAATCATGAAGATATCCGATCAAACCCTGAAGATGATTAACCAGCTTTCCCCGACGTTTCGAGTGAAGGTAGATAAAGTCATCCGTACACACGTTGCCGCCTGTATGAAAACCGGCAGCCCCATCGAAAACCTAGACCGTTTGTTCATCGAAGCCGTCGAGATTGTCAAACTGGAAGAGCGCGCCCCCGAAACACGGTTGGAATATTCAGCCGAATGGGAGCCGTATCGTCATTACGACCAGTACTCCAGCCCACGCGAACTGTAATTATTCTCCCTTCCTACAGACTGGCGCTGGCGTCATGGCAACAAGAAAATTTCCGTCTGAGTTCCGGGTGATCAGTTTCGGCTGAATCACCCGGTTTTATTTCAGATCAAACATTCGGCAGGCTGATCTGCGATCTGGCCTCAATAAATTGATCCGGGATCCGCAATGAAGTTCACGCGCTTTGCTAAGTACGCCTGGGGCGTGCTGGCATTCAATCTGCCCGTAATTCTGTTGGGCGCGTATGTCCGCGCTAGCAAATCGGGCGCGGGCTGTGGCAGGCACTGGCCGCTGTGTAAGGGCGAGGTCATTCCATCTTCGCCAACAATAGAAACCATCGTCGAATTATCACATCGGGTCTCCATTGCCTTGGCCTTTCCGATGGTTGTCGGGTTGGTGATCTGGGCTTTTCGCGCTTTCGCTGCCAGACACCCAGCGCGAACATATGCCGCGCTTTCAATGTGCTTTATGTTGATGGAAGCCGCCATCGGCGCGGGGCTGGTATTATTTGAGTATGTAGCCGAAAACAAATCCATTGCGCGTGCGCTATGGATGTCGGCGCATCTGATCAACACATTCCTGCTTGTTGCTATGATGGCGTTTACGGCTTGGACAGCTTCGACCGAAGAACAGGCCAGACCCCGCGGGCAGGGCAGCATTAACTGGATTTTTCTGGGGGCGATTGTTGGCACACTGATTTTGGGCGTTAGCGGGGCGGTGACTGCATTGGGTGGAACACTCTTTCCGGTTACTTCGCTGGCCGAGGGCTTGAAGCAGGATTTATCGCCGACTGCTCATATTCTGATTCGCTTGCGCTTCTTCCATCCATTTATCGCTGTTGGGATAGGGGCATTGCTGATCCTGACAGCATTGATTGCGCGGGCTTGGCGCGGCAGCCAGCGGACAAGGATTTTTTCAACACTGCTTATCGTATTCGTATTGGCGCAGCTTAGCGCGGGGCTGGCGAATCTTCTGCTGCATGCGCCGATCTGGCTTCAGCTTGTTCACCTGTTGCTATCGGACTTGCTCTGGATTGCACTGGTGTTGCTGGCATTCACTGCACTTGCGCAACCTTCGCCTGAACGGGCATTGGGCGTGGCCACACCTGTGACGGTGAGTTGAGAGGGTGGTATGACCATTCGGCATCCGGCTATATTGGATCGCAATCGCGCGGCGCTAGCGGTGATTGATATGCAGGAAGCGTTCGCTAATATCATTCCCGACTTCGGTGAAATTGCTGAACGCGTCGCCCTGCTGGTGCGGGCCGTAAACTTGTTGAAGATTCCAGTAATCGTTACTGAACAATACCCGAAGGGCCTGGGTCATACGGTGCAGAGGATTGCGCAGTACCTTCCTGGGAGTACGGAACCAATCGAAAAGCTTTCATTCTCCGCTTGCGGCGTACGGGAGTTCGACACGCGCCTGCGCGAACGCCACGCCGAGCAGGTTATCCTGTGCGGCATTGAAGCCCATATCTGCGTCAGCCAGACTGCGCACGATCTGTTACAAAATGGGTATCAAGTGCATCTGCTGAGCGATGCGATTTCGGCGCGGTTGCCCCGCAACCAGCAAGTCGCAATCAACAAGATGGCGCAGGCAGGTGCAGTGATTTCTTCAATTGAGATGGCGTTATTTGAGCTGTTTCCGGCTGGAACGCCTGAGTTCAAACAGATGCAGGAGTTGATGAAGGCCTTGAACTAATGCAACCAGCCGTCAGTAATTTGAAACTGACGGCTGATTGCGAAAGAGTAATCAGTAATTGCTATTTTTTCGTGAAAACCATTGACGATTCCATCGGGCCATTCTGGGTTTCACGCATTTGATGAACCTTGAGAGTCTTTCCGCCATCGGCCAGTTCCCAATGCTCAGTTGAGGTAGACGTTCGATCACCATTGCTGTTGACTGTGGTGATTTCAAGGATTTTTCCGTCGCTTTGCCATTTGGCTTTGACGGCGCGCTTACCGCGCTGAGTCTCTGTCACCGCTTCGCTGCCGTCCAGCTTAACCGTCAACGGGCCGCCGCCGCCCATTCCACGACCGCCGCCGCCACCGCCGGGCGCGGCACCTTCCATCTTCTGCTCGCGCGTGACCTCTTTATCGGTCTGCACTACCGTCCACGTCATGCTGGTGATGTTATCGGCCATCTGCTGCGGCAACTTGCTTTTGGATTTATCCAATTCCCAAGTGCCTGCGAAGTTCGCGCCCTTCGATTGTGCTGCTGCCATTACCGACATCGCTGCCAGCACAACGAACACGCTACACACTGCTAGAATTCGTTTCATTGTTTACTCCTCTCTGAAAGTGGTTGAATATTTTGGAAATGCGAAGCGCCCCCGCCTTTGACCAATTTGCTAAAGCTGATGGCGCGATTTGCTGTGAATAGGACGCCCGCAGGGCGGGAAAAGTCACAGTAAATTTGTGAGTCAATTTCAACCTTCAGATTCGTCAACTACTTTGCGTGCAATCGCTTCGCGGTGATAGTTGGCGTCGCCAAATAGAATCTCCGATGCTTTGGCGCGTTTGTAATAAAGCTGGATGTTGTGTTCCCACGTAAAGCCTATGCCGCCGTGAATCTGCACGCCGCGATTACCGACTTCGCGCGCGGCGTCGGACGCATAGCCTTTGGCGACGGAGACAGCCAGCTTTACAGATGGATCATTTTCCGCCACCGCCCACGCCGAGTAATACGTCGCTGAGCGTAAGCTTTCGGTGAAGTTGAACATATCGGCGCATTGATGCTGCACGGCTTGATAAATGCCGATGGGCTTGCCGAACTGCTGGCGCGTCTTGGCGTATTCAACCGTATTTTCGAGCGTCCACTGCATCCCGCCCAACACCTCCGCGCACAGCGCCACGGTGGCCACGTCGGTTGCGGCTTCCAGCGCCTCTTTGGTTTTGGTGGTGAAGGCGAGCGCGCTCGATTCGGGCATGACGACATTGTCGAATTCAATGGTGTAAAGCTTGCGCGTCGCGTCAATCGCAGGCGTGGCAGTGATCTTCACTCCAGCAGCGCTACGCTCGATTGGCAATAACACCAGGTCCGCGCCATCGCGAGCAACGACGATGATGACATCCGCAACCGCCGCATCGCCGACAAAATGCTTCGCGCCGCGCAGCCGGTATTCCTTGCCGTCTTTTTCGGCGCGCATTTCAACCGCCTCAGGATTCCAATCGGCGGATTCTTCCAGCAAAGCAACGGTCGCTTTCATCTCGCCAGCCGAGATGGGTTCCAGATACTGTTTGCGCTGGCCTTCGTTGCCCGCGCGGTCGATCAAACTGGCCGCCCACAAAGTTGAAAGAAATGGCCCCGGCAGACAAGCGCGTCCCATTTCTTCGGCGACGGCGATCAAATCCACCAGGCTCAGGCCCAGCCCACCGTACTCTTCGGGAATGGTCAGGCCGGTGAACCCCTGATCGGCCATTGCCTGCCACAACTTCGCGTCGTAAGCCGTTTCTGTCGCCATCAATTCGCGTACGCGCTCCGGCTTGCATTCACGCGCAAAGAAATCACGCGCCGATTGTTGAAGAAGTTTTTGTGCTTTTGAAAGGTCAAAGTCCATATTCTTTTGGGTGGTTGGTGGTCAGTGGCTGGTGGTCGGTGGCAGCTCTTACTGACCACCAACCACGAATTAGTAGCTCTTCGGCAAACCGAGCACGCGTTCAGCGACGATGTTGCGCTGAATCTCGCTGGTGCCGGCTTCGATGGTGTTGGCGCGCGTGCGCAGAAAATCATAAATCCATTTGCCGTTGTCGAAGCCATGCAGTTGCGCTGCGGGTCCAAGCGTCTCCATCGCGATTTGCTGGAAGCGCTGGTTATATTCGCTCCATTGCAATTTCAGGATCGAACCTTCCGGCCCGGGTACGTGCTGGCTGTTCATCTTGCTCAGCGCGCGCGTGTTCGTCAGGCGAAAGATTTCCAGTTCCATAAACGCCTGCGCCAGTTTTTGACGAATAACAGGGTCTTCGCTGGTCGGCTTGCCGTTGCGCTTCATCTGGCGGGCGTGCGCGATCAATTGATCCAGATTGCGCTTGAACGAAACGTAAATGCCTGTGCCCAGATGCGCGCGTTCGTTCATCAGCGTAGTGATGGCCGTGGCCCAGCCCTTGTTGATTTCGCCCAGGACGTTGGCCACCGGCACGCGTACGTTGTCGAAGAAGACTTCGTTGAAACTGGCATCGCCGTTCATCTGTTTCAGCGGCCGGAC
>JBDSAM010000172.1:0-3980 GCA_039922135.1 Blastocatellia bacterium | reverse complement strand
ATGAATATCCGCGCCCGCCGCCGATAGTTTCGCAAACATCGGAAACTTCACCCCGTAGTTGGTCGAACAAAATGTGAAAATCTCAGCTTCAGTCCCCGGCTCCTGTCCGCCAAAGTTGTTTGCGGGGAAGCCGAGTACGGCGAAGCCTTTGGATTGGTACTGCTCGTAAATTTTTTCCAGGCCTTCGTACTGCGGCGTGTAGCCGCACTGGCTGGCGACCTTGACGATCAGCAGGACTTTCCCTTTGTAATCGGCCAGCGTCGTCGCTTTGCCGTCAATGGTCTTGACGGGAATGTCGTAGATGGATTTCATTGCTTTCTCCTGTTTCGATTTGGTTTGAACACTGCCTGTCACCTGCCCCCGAGATAAAGCTAGCGTACCTGCGCTTGCGGCGACCAGGGCGATGAATAGGCTGCGTGCGATTTTTGCCATCATTGAAATTCTCCTTATTACATCTAGGGCTTAATTACATCTATTTTGTTTTGATTGCTTCGGCCAGAATCCTGCCGACGTGATTACTGGGTGGTTCAATCGTCAGTAACGCGGCCAGCGTCGGCGCAATGTCTGCCGGAGTGATGGCAGAGGTATAGCTGCCCGCAGCAATGCCCGCGCCATACAAAATCACAGGCACGTGCGTGTCGTAGCTGTAGGGCGTGCCGTGCGTTGTAGCGTCCACGCTGGCTAGCAGGTAGAACGGACGCGGAACGACGATTAGGTTGCCATTGCGTGAAGCGAAGAAGCCGTTCGCCACGGATTGCGTAATAGCGTTGGCGGGCAAACGACCAGACAGAAGTTGCGAGTGCGTGAAGCATTCGGCCACGCCTGGAATCTTCATCACCGCCTGACTGGCGATGCGTTCAGCTTCTTCCACAGTGATTTTGCGGCGGGCAATGACGGCTTCATCCAGCCAGGCATTGCCGTAGGTGAAGGAGAGCAGCCATTTCTCTTCGCCGAATTGTTTGTCCAGCGCCATTTCAATCGCGTCGCTGACCTGTTTTGAAGACACTCGTCCGCCATACCCCAGCTTCTGCGTTTGTTCCGGAACGGGAGCGACGCCATGATCCGCCGTCAGCGCGGCGACCCATTGCCCAGCACCGACTTTTTGATCCAGAAACTTGAGCAGGGCGGCGATCGTCCGATCGGTGCGCAGGGTAATGTCCTGGACTTCCTGGCTGTAAGGGCCGAATTTGTGGCCGAGCAGATCATTGGCCGAAAAGCTGATGGTCAGCAGATCTGTCACGTCGTCCGCGCCCAGTTTTTCGTTCTCAATTGCCGCCTTGGCAAAATCAAGCAGGTAATCATTGGCGAAGGGCGTACCCTCGAAATGTTCGTAAAACTCTTTTTCCAATTTCTCTTTGCCGCCGGTGACAATGTGCGGAAAGGTATTGCCGTAGGGCGAATTTTCACCTGCCGCGTCGTCAGGCAGCGAACGGTTATATGCCGCCGCAGGTAGCAGCCGATCCCACTTCGCGCCGAAGTAATGATTGCAGTGCTGGTCGCGGTTGAACCGCTTCACCCATTCAGGCAGATCAGGAAAGTAGTAATCGCTGGAAACAAAGTTGCCGTTGTCCAGGCTGTACCAATAGGCTGCATCAGGCCGCTTGCCAGCGGGCAGAATCGCCGAGCGGTCTTTGTGCGAAATGCCAATGACCTTTGCCTGCCCGATGGACGTTCGCTTCATCTCATCACCGAGCGTCGAACCGATCAGGCGATGTGGAGAAGAACCGCTTGCGCCCGGATTACCGCCCAGCAGTTTGGTTTTGTTGTCAGAAACACTGGTGACGACCCGGCCTGTTTCGCGGTCGTACCATTCGTTGGCAATGATGCCGTTCATAGCGGGCGTGGCACCGCTCATAAAAGTCGCGTGGCCACAGGCTGTGTAAGTCGGCGTGTGAATGTAATTCGCATTGGTGAAGACCGCACCGCCGTTCAGCAGGCGCTTGAACCCGCCTTCGCCAAACTGGTCTTCAAACCGCGTCAGGTAATCGTAGCGAAATTGATCAATCGCGATGCCAACAACCAGACGAACTTTTTTTGCCGAAGCCCCTTTTGCCGAAATCGAGGATGTGCGCCGGGTTTGTTGCGCCGTCGCGGTAGAAAGCGAAAAAAGATTTGACAGCGTAAGAAGAAGACAAAAACAGAAAACGAGTTGCCGTCGCAACCGATTGGTTTGCATGAGTGCTCCTCAGATCGTATTTAGCATCACTGACAATTTGTGGTTTGCTCGAATTGAGCGCAAGCTTCACGTCTGTCGAATCAAACGTTGGTACAGAACTGAGGTCGTTTTTACTGTACGCGGATGGCAAGTGACAAGTGGCGCGCGCGACCCGGACACCAGCGCCCGCAAGTTGTCTAACTCACTGCGGTAATACCGCGCAAAGAGGAGCAAAAAAATGAAGCTTATTGGGATGATTTGTCTGGTCTGTGTGTATGTCGCACTGACGTCGGCCTGCGGCAGGTCGAATAACCTTTTACTCGGCCGTGTCGAAGCCAATGTCGGCGGGCACACGGTTGCCGTCACTGATTGTTACCGAACGAGTGTTTCCCTACCTCAAAAGCAGGAAGACTCAGCAAGCGGCAAACCGACATACCATTTTGTGCCCTGCCGCGATGCTGACATCGCCATTCGCGATGAAGAGTTGACTGTCAACAATCAAAAGTACGGAAAGCTAAATTCCGGCGACACCGTTACTGTTGACCATGGCAAGGTTTTGATAAACGACCGCGCGGTGCCGGTCACTTCTGTCATTGGCGGTATTTAGCGGTATTTATCTGAATACAATCCAGGCAAAGAAGACCAGTGCGATGACGCTGAGCAAGAGCGTCAATACGGATTTAAAAAGACGCTTTGATTTCGGTGGATCGGGATTGTCAAAGATAGGATCAATCTCTGGTTGATTCTGCCGGTTAGCTTGAGGAATGTGGAAATCCCCTGTTTCCGCTTTTCTCTTTAGGGATGCAAAATTCTTTCTCTTTTCTTCTCGGCCTAAAAAATCCGCGGGTAAGTCAGTGGCGATGGCCTGAACAATCATTGTTTCAGGATAGCGAAGGTTGTGTTCATGGAAGTCGTAAACAATGGGAAGAAAGATCGCGTCTTCGCCCTGTCGCCATGCGCGCTGACTGTCCAGATGCAGCGTCTGCGGTGGCAATTGGAAAGGGAGGGCCAATTTTTCCGGCCTTTGCGGTGTCATTTTGGGGGAAGGGGAGGGAATTGTTCAGCGCACTTGCAGTTAAAGAGTCAATTTTCATTGACCAGTCTTTCAATACGTTTTTCCAGCTTGTGGTAATCGCCAGTGTCACGTTTGATGTGACGCACGTTGCCGCGCCGGTCAATCAGGATCAAGGTTGGCATTACAGCGATGCCGTATCGTTCGTCATTCGTCGGATCATCAATCTTGCCAACGGCGATCGGGAAATCGAGTTTGTACCTGTTCCTAAAGTCACTCAGGCTTTTCCACTCCTGTTCGCGCGACAGGCCTTCTTCCTTATCGGCCCGCCCGTAAAATCTGGTGACGCCGATAATCTCAAATCCTTTACTGCCGAACTTCTTTTGAAATGCAGCAAGGTGTGGAAAATCGCCAAGGCAGGAACTGCACCACATTGCCCAGAAATCCAACAAAACAACTTTGCCGCGATACTGCGCCAATGGCTTAGGCGCGTCGCTCAGCCAACGATTAACGGTCAGTTCCTGGGCGGGCTTGCCAGTTAATCGCGCGGCTGCCAGCTCCGCTTCATAAAAAGATAGCATCTGCGGCTGTTCTTTCAGATAGCCAGCCACAAACATTTTCTGAAGATCCTCAGCTTCTTTCTTGCGATTACGTCTTTCGTTCAAAGCGACAAAAAGCGCCACCAGGCTGAGTTGATCGCGCCGTGCCGGTTCATTCAGGCGATCCTGAATTGCTGGCCCCGCCAGAGCCAATCCTTCTTTCGTCAATTTGGTGGCAAGTTCAATTTGCCCCAGGTCGCGCCAAGCCAGCGCC
>JBDSAM010000171.1:0-11016 GCA_039922135.1 Blastocatellia bacterium | reverse complement strand
TCGCCGCCTGGGGTGTATGGAGCCAAGCCCTTGGCGTCTATTGAATACACCACGACGCTTGCGCGCCGGGCAACTTCGGCCACGCTCTGCAATTGCTGCAAGATCAATTCGCTGGTGTTGTCGTCGTTGTTCTTGCTGTTGATGCGAAATCCGTCCGAAAGCAGCACCACACTTTTGCGTCCTGGCAGTGCGCGCAATGCCTGCACGACAAAAGCAATTGCGCCCAGTGTGCCAGTAGTGAACGAAGTTTCGCGGAACTCTTCAAACTGATCCAGCACGGCTTGTTTGTCGGTCTGATCGTCTGTCGGCGCGTCACCGCCGCTGTCCGCAAATGTCGGGTTCATATCTCGGCTCAGCGGATTCCACGTCAGCTTTTCAATTGCCGAATACAGAATGCGTTTGTCGCTGGTGAACTGTTCCAGCATTCCCATCCCATTGCCTGTTCGGATGATGGCGACCATATCGCCTTCCTGCATCTGTTCAGCGACGAACTTGCGCATGGTTTCGCGAACGAACTCGGTGCTCTTAAACGACAGCCCCAGGTCGTCCACTATGAAGGCCATAGTGCGATGAATCTCTTCCGGCGCAATTTGCCGCGTGGGCATTGTCTCAGGCGCGGGCTTGGTGTCCGTCTTTTTCTTCGGTGTGTAATCGCGTTTGACCAGCGCTGGCAGGTTGATGTGCTTGAAGTGCGTCAGCGATTGTTTCTTGCCATCCACCGTCAATTCAAAATCGGCTTGCGTCAAATCCTCAACGTGCTTGCCTTTCTTGTCCGTCACGACGGCGTCCACCTGCACAAGTTGCGTGTTGATGCGTACAGGGTCTTGAACCGGCGGCGCTACCGTTGGCGATTGCCCCTGCGGATTTTGCGGTTTGTCGGCAGTGTTTGGATTGGCCGGATTGGCCTGGGCTGGATTGGCTGGGCTTGCTTGCTGAGCGAAGCCGCGCACGGGTGCCCCAGCATTCAACAGCACGGCGACGAGCACAATCACGACAAAACGCTGAAATCGAATCATCCTTCCCCCTGGGAGCGCGGGGCAATGCCCGCTGTTATTGAAGCGCAAAGCTTCCTTTTCTTCTTATCTGTGTAGAACCGGATTGGTCTTTTGGATTTCTCTTTGCGTTGATAAGACGGCCGAGACCTGTGCGAAGTCACGGTGAAATTTCGATTGCCCGCCATCCCAACTCGGATTAGACTTGCGCCGCCTCGAAACAACGAAGCGGCATCAGCATTGGCGGCTTCGTTTCTGGTCTCCAATCATATTGCCCCACGTTTACAGAAGCTTTTGCAATACTACCTTCGAGCCAATCCCCGGAAGTTGACACCCGCAGGGGGCGCTCGATCCCTTACAATCTTGACTGTCTACTTCCCAAAGGAGTTCCTCCACAGATGGGCATCTTCCAAGCCATCCCGACAGACCGTTGCGGCGATACGATTCGCGCAGCCCAGAAAGAAATCATCAACCGCGCCAACGAAAACCATCTGACCACCGAAGGATGGTCGCTGGCCGAGCTTCGGCTGGACGATAGTGACGTCGAATGGCTGCACACATGGGCGCACGCACTGGACGAAGACACGACCAACCGCTGGATTTCGCCCGGCCACACCGCCGCATTCTGGGGCAATCCGCAAACGCGCCGCGTGGGCATCGGCATTCTGATGATGTTGCTGGCGGCTGAACAGATTCGCCGTTACACGGGGCCCACAGATACTGGCGAATGGAACTGGCTGGTAAATTTCGCCGCATCATTTAACGAACGAACGCGGGTCATGCTGTTTAAAGACGAGGGATTGAGCGGGCCGCTGGTCGGTTCGCTGCGCGAAGCATCTCAGCGATTGCGTCTGCGCCTGAACAGTGATTGGGGCACGCCCGAATCGCAAGCCGAAAACCTAGCCCTGCAAGTTGGTTTGCTTGAAACCGATTTGCCGGAACGTTTTCCGATGTGGCTGAAAGGCGACGACGTTCCCGAACACATCTGCGTACTGCTTGACCCTATCAACGGCAGCGATAGCTTTCTACATCTGTGGCAGACCTGCTGCGAATTTTTGCAGGGCTACAGGGAAGAAGCCGAACTGCGCGACACACTGGAAACCAGCGTCTGGATTCTGCCGCGCTGGATTGACGAGATCGTCAAAACGCTCCAAGCCCATCGCAAACCCGAAGCCGAATCCGAAGCAATTCCATCCCGTCCCGCCACTGGCGCACTCACTCCGCTTTCGCATGAACCCGAAGATGTCTTCGGCGCGTTTATGCCATACGGCGGAGCCAAGACCATCATCCGCGCCACCTGCGCCATGCTCAACCGTGCCGACAAACGCTGCCTTCGCAGCCAAGCTTCCCAATCTGGCCAGCCCGGCCAGCCACCGCAACTCTGGACGCCGACTGATTTGCAGATTAGCGATTACGATTACGCCTGGCTGCGCGTCTGGGCTACCCGCCTGGAACCCGAAACCATCGCCCACATCGCCGAAACCGAACGCCAATTCGAAGCAGGCGAATCCCACATCAGTTTGCGCGCTGCCCTGGGCAGCCTGCTGGCCCTGTGGATAGCCGAAACCGCCCGCCGTGGCGAAAACGGCGACGACGAACTCTGGGCGTTTATCGCCTCCAACGGCTTCAAGCCTGCGGTAGCGGCGGAACTGTTCCGAGAAAACCAGCCGAGTAGCTTTCTGCGTGTGTTACTCACGGCTGCGGCAAGAGAGTTGAATATGCGCGAAACGCTCAACACGGCCGGAATGCTATAGCCTGTTTAATCAGTCCTCTCATTTGATTGCCAGTGCATTCGGCGGCGAAGCGACGCCACCAAGTTTATTGAGTGGCGCTGAGGTAAAGAAAAATTCGTAGCGCCGGTCGGCGGCGCAAGCGCGGGTGAGCGCGTCCAACTGGAACATCTCGCCAATGGGCATGCCCCACAAACCAATGATCGTGTTGTGCAGCGCTTCTTTGGGCTGGCGCTCTGTCGGACCCGTCATCGGGTTGGCTTCAAAACTGGGATTGTCGCTGGCAATGGCGGCGAAGTGATTGTCCCACAGGAAGCGCAGCGAATCTTCGCCCTGCTCCAATCCGGCAACCTGCAATGCGCCGGGTTGCGCCAGTCCTATCCGCTGCTCTTCATCGAGCGAGCCGTACCATTCGATCCATCCAGTGCGCAGCAGCAGGATGTCGCCCGTCTCGAAGCGCAAACCTTGCCAATCAGCCGCCGCTTGCAATTGCTCAGGCGTGATTCCATAACGCTCACCCGGCGAATAAGCCATGCCCTGCGCGGCGGCGAAACGTTGGAAGTCAACCAGCACGCCGCGCCCGGCAATGCCGCGCCGCGCCCATTGATGAATGCCGTTGCGCGGGTTGGCTTCATCGGCGATCTGCTCTTCGGTCACGCCGTTGTAAAAGCCATGCTCGGCGTGCCCGTAATGGCGCAGGCCATCCCATTGCGAAGACGATTGCGTGTTGAAGTTGTCGTACACGTCATCAAAGACATTTTTGCGCCGCCGATGGATTGTGTGGCGCAATGCCTGGCGGCTAAACAGCGGCGGACGGGGAAGCTCCAATTCCCAATTCATCGGGAACACCTCGCCGCTTTGCACCAGCCGCGCAGCAGCGGCCACGCGTTCTGGTGTTAGCAAATTCAGCGTCCCAATTTGATCGTCTTCGCCGAAAACTCCCCAGGCGGAATTCGGCGGATGGTCAGGGTTGATTGGCAATTCAGCGAAAGCTGGCAATTGTTCCGGCAGGTTCATCAATGTATAACTCCATTTTTTGAAATCGGTAATTCAATCGCCGAGCCGTTTGGTTTCGGCGCGCTCGATAATCAAAGCCAACGGCATCGGCCCGTCGTTCGCCGCCTTAGGACAATGGCGCAGGCCTTTGGGAATGACAATGCCTTCGCCACCTTTGAGCAGAAAATCGCCGGCTTCAGTCTGAAACAGGACTTCGCCTTCCAGGACGATGAAAGATTCGTCTTCGCTTTCGTGTGCATGCCAGCGTTCGAACTCGCCCTGAAACTTGACCAGACGAATGGCGAACTCATCCACGCTGGCCAGATTGACCGGCGCGTAGGCCTGCGAAATTTGGTCTCTGATTTGACGGATCGAGAAGAGTTGAACATCCATTGGCTTTCTCCATTCTTATCCACGAAGTGACACGAAGAAAGAACTGAACCTTTGTGTTTCTTCGTGTCACTTCGCGGATGAGGGTTACTTCTTAAAAACAATTCCGCCTTTCATCACCCACTTCACGCGCTCCAGTTCGGTCACATCTTTGGTCGGGTCGCCATCAACAGCGATCAGGTCGGCAAACTTGCCAGCTTCAATTGCGCCGATGCAGTCTTCCCAACCGAGCAGTTTTGAAGCGTGGACGGTGGCGGTTTGAATTGCTTGCAGCGGCGTCATGCCGAGTTTGACGTAGACCGCAAATTCGTGGGCGTTCAGTCCGTGCGGATAGACCGCCGCATCAGTGCCGAACGCGACCGGGACACCCTGCTTGAATGCACGCCCGATGTTGATGCGCGCCGCAGGCATAACCTCTTTTCCTTTGGCCGCCATCTGCGCGGGGATGCCCATTCGCTGGTAGTTTTCTAAAAACCAATCGCCCAGGTACAGCGTCGGAACCAGGTACGTGCCACGCTCTTTCATCAGCTTGACGGCTTCGTCGTCAATGTAGGTGCCGTGTTCTATGGAATCCACTCCGGCCAGCACGGCCAGCTTGATGCCGTCGCCGCCGTGTGCGTGAGCGGCGACTTTGCGGCCCAGCCGGTGAGCTTCGGCGACGATGGCCTTCATCTCTTCCATTGTGTACTGCGACGCCTTCGGATCGTCGCCCAGCGAAAGCACACCGCCGGTCGAACAAATCTTGATCACGTCTGCGCCGTATTTGATGACTTCGCGTGTCTTTTGCATAACAGCCGATACGCCATCAGCGACGCCTTCATCAATGTGATGAAATTCCGGCGCCAGCATATTGTTGTCGCAATGCCCGCCGGTGATGCCCAGCGCGGGGCCGGAAGCGTCAATGCGCGGCCCGGGCACGTCTCCGGCGTTGATGGCATCGCGCAAGGCGATGTCTGCGTAACCGCTCGCACCGACATTGCGCACCGTTGTGAACCCAGCTTCCAGCGTGATGCGGGCATTCTTTGCGCCGGTCAGCGCCGAACGCGGAACAGAAATACCCAGTGACGAATAGCCCATCTGGCTTGGTTCAAACGTTAGGTGCGTGTGGCAATCAATCAAGCCCGGCAGCAATGTTTTGTCCTTCAGGTCAATCACTTCAGCGCCAGGCGGAACCGTAATATTCGGGCCAACGGCGGTGATGCGGTTGCCTTCAATCAGGATGAAGGCGTTGCTGGTTATCTTGCCTGTGCGCACATCCAGCACGTGACCAGCCTTGATGGCGACGACTTTCAGCGCGGGCTGTGCAGGTTGCTGAGCCAGCGCGATCACTGGAATCAGCAAGACAAAGAACAAAGCGACGCGGCAGGTGGATTTGTGAATCATCTTCCCTCTCTTATCGCGTGAAGTGAATCACGCCGTTGATTGTTTGTGAGAAAAAGAAATGCGGGACTGCTTCGCGGGCGATCATAAGTCGGGCAGGTACAAGTGGCAACGTTGTTGCGCTATACTACGCGGGCTTCAGCAAGAAAGGCGTCAGCTATGCGCAGCCCATTTTATCCAATTTATCACGCCAACTTTTGTGCCGAATGCGGCAACCGGATCAAGCCGCCTTCCAGCGGCACCGTTTCCTATTTCTGGCCGCGCTATTTTTGTAATGATTGCGCTGGCAGATTCAAACAGCACAGGCTGGTTACGCCGCTAACAGGTCTGTTGCTGATTGCCTCGCTGGCCGTCTTTGCCTTCAGCTACAAACGCGGGAACACGGTGCCCCATCAGGTCACCCCACCAGCCTCTGACGTGCCTGTCTCGGCGCAGGATTCCATCGTCAACCCAACCTCAAAGCTACGGGTTGAAAACAAGGCACCGGTCTTATGTGGCGCGAAAACTCGCCGTGGAACCCCTTGCCGCCATGTGGTGCAACCGGGACAGCGATGCGCGCAACATCAAGGGCTGCCATCCATGCTTGACAACGCAATGGGGCCTCGATGACACAAGGGGAAAATCCGCCTCATCGGGTAATGATGAAAAGGTAAGGTTTTGTCGAGTAGCGATAGTTGGATTTAGCCGTGATTTTCAAACCACGGCAAGTGCCTGCCCTAGCAATTCATCCTGCGAAGTCTATGGTATTCAGCTTGCAGCAATGCAAGGGACTTGAAATTCAGGCTATCTCCGTACATCCTGAAGACACTGAAATTTAAACTAGGAGGAAAGATGTATGTTAAAAACAAATATCGTCAAAATGATTTCCATGCTTCTAATGAGTTGTCTTTTGGCTGTCAGCCTTGCGGCAAGTGCTGATGCTGGAACTGTCCAACGGCGCAATCCTGAGGCGGGCAAAAAGAAAGCAGCGAAACGGATCGGAATTGGAGCTGCCATCGGCGCTGGTGCTGGGGCATTGATTGGCGGCAGGAAGGGCGCTCTAATTGGCGCTGGCGCAGGCGCTGGCGCAGGTACGGCCTATCACTACCATAAGAAACGTAGCTACAGAAGGCATCATCGCCTTTACTGATACGGCGGAATGACTCAACGATCTTATCGACATTCGTACTTACGTAAGTAAGCGGCTGACCGGGCTAGAGGATCAGCCGCTTACTTAATGTAGGCTTGTGTAAGACTTGATCACTGCGCCAGTCCGACACGCCGCAGCAGTTCCCCAAACCTCGGCATCCTGCGCAAACTTTCAAAAACCGGCTCGACTTTCAGTTCCACCATCCCGCCGTCTTTATCACTTAATCCCTTTTCCAGTGATGCCAGTGCCAGATCGGTTTCGCCCAACCGCGTTTGCAGCGCAGCGATAGCCGCTGGCGAAATATAACGTTGTTTGGCCTCATTGTTCAGGTGTGCAAGTTCCGCTCGCCAGAACCCCGCTGCGTTCGATTCGGCGTAAGACTTCTTTAGCGAATCCAGGTAGGCGCGGTCTTCGTGCAGCAGGTATTTGGCGCGCAGCAGCTCCAGCACCGCATCCTGCGGTTTGCCGGTTTGTTCGTACACCAGCCCCAGGCTGGTGTGCGCCGGGGCAAAGCCATCATCAATAGCCAGGGTTTTTTTCAAATGGTCGAGCGCGTGATCGTATTCGCCTGCGTAATACTGAATCGCGCCAATCGCCTGATTGACAGGCAGCGAATGCGGATCAAGCGAGCGAGCTTTCCAGATTTCGGTGTTCGCTTCTTTGTGCCGCCCCAGCAGTGCTAAAAATTCAGCATACCGTTGGTGGGCGACGGCACTTTTGGGCGCGAGTTCCATCGCGCGTTTGAATTCGCGCTCGGCTGTGGGAAAGTCCCAGTCGTAGCGGAAATTGACTGTCGCCAGCGTCAAATGCGCATCGAAGGACGTAGCATCCCGCTTCAGGGCAGCCAATGCTACCTGCTTGGCTTTGACCATGCTCTGCACCGGAGCGCCGCCGTCAGAACCCGCCGCGTGACAGGCCGCGCACCCGGCAAAGGCTGCCGCAAAGCTGCCGTCTTTGCCTGCCGCTTCTTCAAAAAATTCGTCGGCCTTCTTCTTGGCGTCGGGCGTGTTCTGATTCCAGTAATAACGGCCTTTCAAATACAGATCGTAGGCTTCCGGATTCTGCGTCCCGACGTTGGCCAGCGTGTTCTTCTGCTGATCGGTCAGCCGCCAGCGCAGCTTGTCAGAAATTTTTTGAGTGATCTCTTCCTGAATGGCCGCCATGTCTGAAATTTTGCGTGTAAAACGGTCGCTCCAAATCAGACGGCCATTGCGCGCTTCCACCAGTTCGACGCTGACCGTCAGGTTTTCGCCACGGCGGATCAGACGGCCCAGCAGAACCGCTTTGACATCCAGATCGTGCCCAATCGAGCGGGCATCCGTTTCTGCGCCTTTATAACGAATCACGGCGTTGCGCGAACTGACGCTGACTTCCGGCAATTGCGACAGAGTGCTGATTAAACTTTCGGTGATGCCATCGCTCAAGTACTCGGCATCGGGGTCTTCGTTGACATTGGCGAACGGCACCACGGCGATCGAATCAATCTTTCCGAACCAACGGTCATACACTGGCGCCAGCAGCGCCCCGATCACCGCGACTGCCAGCAAGATTATCAACGGCAACGCGTACCGCCGCCAACGGCGCTTCGGGTGTTGGACCACGGCCATCGCCCCTACTGCTGAAATCGGAGCTTGCGCGCTGAACTGCTGCGCCGCTGCCGAAACAGGCGCGATGTTCGTGTCAAAGCTTCTTTGACCAGAGGTTTCGCCTGAAGGCTGTGATGAAAGACCAGGTGCGATGCCCGGCCCGATGTTCGTGGCAAACATCATTGCCACCGTCGGCCCGCTCTCAATCGCCAGCGAAGCGGCTGGAAGCTTAGCGGTCGGTTGTTCCAGCAGCGCAGTTTCTCCAGTCTCTGCAATTAGATCGGGCAGACTGAGCCGCGCTTTGACGCGATTCAAATCATTCACAACTTCACGCGCGGATTGATACCGTTCGTCGCGATCTTTGACCAGCATCTTACTGACGATGCTTTCAAGCTCAGCGGGAATTGTTGACGGGTGCTGTGACAGGCGCGCCGGTTGGCTGACCAGCAGCGCCGCGATCATATCGCTGGCAGTCGCGCCGGTGAACGGGCGGCGGCCACTGAGCAATTCATACAACACCACGCCCAGGCTGAAAATGTCCGTGCGCCCGTCCACGCGCTGGCCGCGTGCCTGCTCTGGCGACATATACGCCACCGTGCCGATAACCAGTCCCGGTTGCGTTTCAAACAGCGACTTGGTCTGGGCATCAACATCATCAGTCAGATCGCCTGTCAGGTTTTGTTCCGTCAATTTGGCCAGGCCGAAATCCAAAACCTTCACGTAGCCATCCGGTCGCAGCATGATGTTTTCAGGCTTGATGTCGCGATGCGCGATGCCCGCATTGTGCGCGGCTTGCAGCGCGCTGGCTGCTTGAATGGCTACATCCAATGCTTCGCTCAGCGTCATTCGTTGCGCATTCATCCGCTGGCGCAACGTCTCGCCTTCGATAAATTCGGTAGCAATGAAATGCAGCGCCCCAGTGTCGGAACTGACCTGGCCGATCTCGTAAATCGTGATGATGTTCGGATGATTGAGCGCCGAAGCAGCGCGCGCTTCCTGTTCAAAGCGGCGCACGCGGTCGGCCTGCTGCGTAAATTGTTCAGGCAGGATTTTGATTGCAACCTTGCGGCCAAGCGAGGCGTCTTCCGCCAGATAAACTTCCCCCATTCCACCCGCGCCGATCTTTTGCAGAATGCGATACCGGGCAACTTGAGAACCTGTGGAGATTGCCATCAATACCTCCTCCTTTCTTGGGTTTGATGCCGAAACGGGAAGCGTGAATGATCCGGACATCCTGCAAAACATCAACCGGCAGAAGGTCAGGTCGCTCACGCTCCCCGTTTCGATAAAGGCGCGGCTACTTCTTCTTGAGCATGGTGCAGGTTTGGAAAGCTGACGACGGGTCAATCGCCGTCGAGCCTTCCTCGATGTGGCGGATGATGCCTTCCTTATCCACAACGAATGTGGCGCGCATGCCAAAGCCCTGCGCCTCATTGAAGACGCCGTAATCTTTGACAGTCTTGCGCTGTTTGAAATCGCTGAGCAATGGGAAACTCAGCCCTTTTGTGTCGGGTGCAAGGTCTTCCGACCAGCGTTTAAGCGCCGGAACGCTGTCCACACTAACGCCGAAAATTTGCGTGTCTGTCTCGCCGAATTTGGCAATATCAGCCTGATATGCCTTCATTTCCTTCGTTCAGCCACCGGTGAACGCCAGCACGTAAAAGGCCAGAACAACGGATTTCTTGCCTTTGAAATCGCTCAGTTTGTAGGTCTTGCCATCCGTGCCCGGCAATGTGAAATCGGGCGCGGCATCGCCGACCTTCAAGTGAGTTTTGATCGCGGGCGGCGCTGCCTGCTGTGTTGGTTGCTGCGCCATCGCAGTCAAGCCCAGCACAAGCACCAGCGCGCCCAACGCGAAAATCTTCTTGAGCATTACTGTTGCCTCCTTGAAATTGGGTTTTTGAAGTTGTGGTTATGGAACCGCGAGGCATTAGACATCATCGTAACTCCGGTTCGCAATACGGCCACAGGTCAGAGAACGGATTCACGCGCTTGCCGCACGGGGATTAACGTTGTGATCGAAGGACGGTGGTATTAGGCTGCTTGCCGTTCGAATATCAGAACCGCTTCAGAGATGGATTGGAAAGGTAATTCGTGGGATGAACCATTCTGCTCTTTTAGAAACAATACCGGAACCACTGCAGCCGGTCGCTGCCGCCGAACGCTATGTTGCATTGGATGCGCTGCGCGGGGCGGCGCTGCTGGGCGTGTTGCTGATCAATCTGGACAGCGGCTTTCGCGGCTCACTCTTAGCGCACATCCTGAACTTTCACACGCATCCAGGTTGGGCCAATCGCGCGACGGACATCCTGCTAGCCTGGGTGTTCGAGTTCAAAGCCTTCACACTCTTTTCATTTTTATTCGGCGTGGGGGTGGGCGTGCAGGCGGAGCGCGCCGCGGCGCGCGGGCGCAAAGCGGCGAGTTTTCTCGCTCGCCGCTTTGCCGTGCTGCTCGCCATCGGCCTCGTTCACATTCTGCTCATCTGGAATGGCGACATTCTGACGCTCTACGCCGTCTGCGGACTGCTGCTGATTCCGTTGGTCAGGTTGCCTGCCCGATGGCTAGCGGCGTTGGGACTTGCCGTCGTTGCGCTCTCGCCCTATTTGCCCTTCTTCGGCAGCTTGTTCCCGACCGAAGCGGCCATGCGCGCGCAGGCCGCCCTGGCCACGCGCGTTTATGCGATGGGGAGCTTTACTGAAATCATGGCGCTGCGCTTCAACGAAGCGGTTCATTTCATCGCGCCGCTCCTTATCGGCTCGTTGCCGCGAACGTTCGGCTTAATGATGCTGGGCATCGCCGCTTGGCGGGCACGG
>JBDSAM010000170.1:0-6028 GCA_039922135.1 Blastocatellia bacterium | reverse complement strand
GCCGCGCTGGACTTCGATGAAGATCACTTTTTCCATGCCGGGGTTTTCCACGCGATGCGGCATGCCGATTGGGATGTCAACGTACTCGCCGGGATTAAGCGTGATGTCTTCGCCATCGAGCGTGACTTTGGCGGTGCCCGCAACGATGAACCAATGCTCGGCGCGTTGGGCATGCTTTTGATAACTGAGCCGTTTGCCGGGCAGTACCTCAATGCGTTTGACTTTGTAGTCTCTGCCCTCCGGGCCTTCATCGAGTACAGTGAAGCTGCCCCAGGGACGCTCGTCGTAGTGGGGCGAATTTTCTACAGCCGGGAATATCAAGATTCTCCTTTATCTTTACTGGCTTGGGGCCTAAATCACTTTCATGGCCAGACCAGGAGCAATGGCGTTGAGCCGGTCATCATTTGTCCAAAACTCCGTGCAGCCATGATGCACTGCGGCGGCAAGGTGAATTGCATCGGGCGTTTTCAGTCGTGGATGAGCCGCGCGTAGCCTCGCCCCGGCATCGAAAATGACTCGCGGAAGATCAAGCATCTGCTGTGCCCCCAGAAAGGATTCATATAGCTGAAGCAGACTGGCATCTTGATCTTTGAATGGCTTCACCAGACACTCCATTCGGACTAATGGTGAGTAACACAGGTCATTCGGCGCGAGAGATTGTAACCGGGCTTCCACCATGGCGGTATAGAGCGGATGACGCTCAACCACATAGATCACAATACAGGTATCAAGGTAGATGCGTGGCATGCCTATTCCCACGAGTCCCTATTTTCTTGGATTTGCGCTTCAATTTCTTCGGCGGAGTAACTTTTTCGATTGACGAACTCCGGGCTACGTAACAGCTTCAACAGTTCCGCGACGTTTCCCGTGCCCGTAACAGGCGTTGTGTCCTCAAGCACCGTCACCAATGCGCGCGTTGGCCTGCTGATCTGAATCGGTTCACGCAGATGAACCGTGCCGTTGACGTCAATCTCGGCTTCAATAGTTTGCAACATAACTTTTTCTCCTACGAAAACTTCCGACGACTTCAATTTTTACCTTCTGCTTCCATCTCGCGCAACTCGCGCCGCAGGATTTTGCCAACGGCGCTCTTGGGCAGGTCAGAGCGAATTTCAACGATGGACGGAACTTTGTATTTGGCCAAACCGATTTTGCAGAATTCGATCAACTCTTCGGCACTCGCGCTGGCACCGGGCCTCAGCACGATGAAGGCTTTGACCGCCTCGCCGCGATATTGATCCGGCACGCCGATGACGACGACCTCCAGAACTGCCGGATGCGTGAAGAGCACGTCTTCAATCTCGTTCGGATAGACGTTGAAGCCGCTGACGATGATCATATCCTTCTTGCGTTGGACTATGTAAAAGTAACCATCCTCGTCCATCCGCGCCACGTCGCCCGTGTAGAGCCAGCCGTCGCGCAAAGCGATGGCCGTTTCTTCAGGTTTGTTCCAATAGCCTTTCATCACCTGCGGCCCGCGCACGCACAATTCACCTTCCTGCCCCAGCGGAACTTCGGTCAGGCCCGTTTCCAGATCAACGATCTTGCACTCGGTCGAAGGGTAGGTCAGCCCGATGCTGCCGACTTTGCGCCGCGCCAGCGTTGGCGTTGAATGCGTCGTCGGCGAGGCTTCGGTCAAGCCATAGCCTTCGTACAACATTGCGCCGCTCATCTGCTCAAATTGTTCGATCACTTCAATGGGCAGCGGAGCCGAGCCGCTGTTGAAGCGGCGGATGTGCTCCAACCCACAGGTTTTTATCTCCGGGTGGTTGAGCATCGAAATGTAGAGCGTTGGAGCGCCCGGAAAGAAGGTCGGCTTATATTGTTTGATGGCTTCAATCAGCGCGTCGGGGTGGAACTTCGGCACGGGAATCTGCATCGCGCCGTTCCAGGTACCGAGCAGCAAACCGACCGTCTGGCCGTAGATGTGGAAGTACGGGATGATCATCAAGTACCGTTCGTCGCCGCGCTGCGTTATTTCGCTCCCCCAGACGTAAGATTGAATGACGTTTGAATAAAGATTGAAGTGCGTCAGCATCGCGCCTTTTGGCACGCCCGTCGTGCCGCCGGTGTATTGCAGCACGGCGACGTCTTCTTCGGCGTCAATCGTCACGCGCGGCAGGGCAATCTCTGTGACTTCGTGAATCAACTTGGTGAACGAAAGTGTCCCCTCTGGCGCGGGCGGCGCGGTTTCTGGCTTGGCCGAATACTCCGGCAGGCTGGTCGTGATGATGATTTCAATGGCGGTGTTGGCTTGAACGCCGAGCACAGTTTGCGCCATCAGATCAAGCACGATGATCGCCTTCATACCCGAATCCTTGGCGACCAGTTCAACCTCGCGCGGCGTGTAAATCGGATTGATGTTCGTCACGATCCCCCCCAGCCGCACAATGGCGAAGAAGGCAATCAAATATTGCGGACAATTCGGCAGCATAATGCCGACGCGGTCGCCTTTCGCGATGCCGAGTTTGGCCAGCGAAGTGGCCAGCCGGTCAACTTGCGATTTGACTTCACCGTAACTGAGAAATGCGCCCATAAAAGCCGTCGCCGGTTTATCACGGAAGCTGGCGCCGGCTAGCTGCAAGATTTGGTAGAGCGACTGGCGCGGTAGATTGAGTTCCGGCGGAACCCAAAAGTCGAAATGTTTGAGCCAGGGCTTGGCGGCGCATGGTGATTCTGGATTGAGCTTCATTGATGCTTGTGTCTCCGGTTTTGCGCGGTGGTACGGTTCAGTTATCTGATGGATTTGCCCCATTCGGTGGTTTTGCGTAGCGGGGCTTTGAGAATCTTGCCGCCGGGGTTGCGCGGCAGCAGTTCCGCGCGCACGACGACGTACTGCGGCACTTTGAAATCGGCCAGATGTTTTCGCGCGAAGGCAAGGAGTTCTGCCGCCTCAATCTGTTGACCTGGACGCGGCACGACCACGGCGCCGACCTTTTCACCCATCACTTCGTCGGGCACGCCGATGACGGCGACTTCAAAGACTGCCGGGTGCGCCGAGAGCGCGTTCTCGACTTCGACGCAATAAACATTCTCGCCGCCGCGACAGATCATGTCCTTCTTGCGATCCACGATGTAGGTAAAGCCTTCTTCGCTGAGCCGCGCCATATCCCCCGTGTGCAGCCAGCCATTGACGAAAGCGTCAGCGGTTGCTTCGGGCTTATTCCAATAGCCTTTGACGATATTCGCGCCGCGAATCAGCAATTCACCGACTCCGCTTTCGGCGTCAACTTCAAATAATTTCAGGTCAACCACCGGCGCAGCGAAGCCGACTGAATCGGCATGCTCGCGCGAGTATTCGTGCGGCAGGAAAGTCGCAACTGAAGAGGTTTCTGACAAGCCGAAGCCGTTGCCGACGCGCGCATTCGGGAACGCCTCCATCACTTTGCCGACCAGTTCCGGCGCAATCGGCGCGCCGCCGTAAGTTAGCCAGCGAACGTGGCTGATATCGAACTCTTTGAAGTTGGGTTGACTGATGGCCAGCCAGTGAATCGCGGGAACGGAAGTGACTGAGTTGGTGCGTTCTTCAACGATGGCTTTCAGAAACGCCTGCACGTTGAACGTCGGCATAATCACCGTCGTCGAGCCGCTCTGGCAGCAGGCCAGAAACTGCGAATTGCAACCTGTGACATGAAACAGCGGAACGGAGACGAGTGCGCGCACGCTACCGTCAGTTGGCAGGCTGACGACGCGGGCGCAGTTTTCATTGTTGGTCAGAAAGTTGGCGTGCGTGGTCATCGCGCCTTTCGGAAAGCCCGTCGTGCCGCTGGTATAAAAGATCGCGGAGACGTCTTCCTGCCGCAAATCTTCAATGGCGAAAGGCGCGCTGTCAGGCAACGCTTTGCCGGGTATGAATGAAAAGCGCGAGCCAGAATCGCTGATAACGTATTCGATTTCCGGTTCGGCAAAACGCGTGTTAACTGGCACCGCAATCGCGCCTGCCAGTTGAATCCCCCAAAAAGCCACGCACCACTGCGACCCATTGCCCAGTTGAATGGCGACGCGGTCGCCGCGATTGATGCCTAATGTTTTCAGACCGCCTGCCACACGCGCGGCGCGATCCCAGAGCTCGCGGTAGTTAATGCGTTCGCCGCCGAGTTCAACGACGGCTTCGGCATTTGGGGATTGGTCAACCGTCGCGCGCAGCATCTCAACCAATGAATTGTGCAGATTGTCATAACGCGCAATCCCGTCATCGCCGCGCGTCACGCCGGAAAGGTCGAATGGACGAATCATCAAGTCTCCTTGGAAAATTCTGAGTGCGCCCGCGCCCTCAGGTTAATACGCCCCTTGTGCCTCGAATATCTTTCTTGGGTTCTCGACCAACATCGTATGCAATTGATCGTCGGTCACGCCGCGCGATTTCAGAGCGGGGATGACATCGTTATGAATATGAAGGTAATGCCAGTTCGGCAGCACGGCGGGCAGCGCGTGTTCCGGCAGCCAATCGTTGAAACAGGCGGCGTCGTGCGACAAGACCATCCTGCCGGCGTGGCCGCGCTCGCACATCTTGGCGACGGTGTTGACGCGGTCTTCAAACGGCAGCAGCACGTCTATGCCGAAACGATCCATGCCGATGTAAGAGCCATTGGCAATCAATTCCTCAAGGTACGCAATGTCGGTCGTGTCGCCGCTGTGGCCGATAACGACGCGCGACAAGTCAATGCCTTCTTCGGCGAAGATGCGCTGTTGCTCCAGCCCGCGTTTGGTGTGCGCGTGAGTATGAGTTGAAATCGGCACTCCCGTCTGGCGATGAGCTTGCGCGGTGGCGCGCAGCACGCGCTCGATGCCCGGCGTGACACCCGGTTTGTCGGTCGCGCATTTCAGGATGCCCGCTTTGACGCCCGTTCCGGCGATGCCTTCGGTGATGTCGCGGACGAACATCTCGGTCATAAATTCAGGCCCGCCCAGTTCGGTGCCGGGGCCTTGAAAGTGGAAGTAGAAGGGAACGTCGTTGTAGGTGTAGACGCCGGTCGCGACGATGATATTGATTGCAGTCTTGGCGGCGATGCGCTGGATGCGCGGAATGTAGCGGCCCAGTCCGATCACCGTCAGATCAACCACCGTGTCCACGCCGCGAGCTTTCAATTCATTCATTCGCGTGATGGCGTCGGCTATGCGTTGTTCTTCGTCGCCCCAGGATTCTGGGAAGTTCTGCATGACCTCGGTCGAAAGCACAAAGATGTGTTCGTGCATCAGCGTCACACCAAGCTCAGCAGTGTCCATTGTGCCGCGCACCGCGTTGATTGGTGGCATTCTAATTTCTCTCCTGTTTTAAGTGTGGTGACGGAATTGGCACCGGAACGCTCTGATCGGCGCGGTATTGTGGATTACACCTTCACAGTTGACAAGCAAATGCATTGAATAGGGCGGTAAGTCTTAGCTGAAATCCTGCCAGTGGTGTCGTCAGGCAAAGGATATCGGTAGAGTGAATCAGGCGGAGAGGTCATCGCGTTGGATCGCGGACGCTGCTGTCCGCATGTCAATAACAGAATGAATAAAAGATCACGGACGCTAGTCCGCGATCCGGCCTAACAATCGCTGATTTTCCCCGCAGGCAAGAGGGGCAAATAATAGAGCCGATCCAAGAAAGGACCGGCTCTATTATTTATGGCTATCTACTACTCGCCACCGCTTACCGATTAGCAAGATGGTGGGAAGATTGGAATCGTCAAGCTGGCTGCGGGCGTCAGCGTCAGCTTGTGCAGGTTATGCCCTTGATTGAACGCTCCCGCACTCGTCCCCGCGTTCGGGTTGAAGTTGATTGCCGCTCCCAGTATCCCGATGTCAGACAGCGAGAATATCTTCAGCCAGCCTGTACGGCCCGCGGGTATGAAGTTCTCGAACCTGGGGGCAGTTCTGGGGAAATTGTTCGACAGGCTGCTGCGTAACTGGCAACCACCGCTGATCTGGAAGCTCAGCGCGTTCTCGGCGTCGTCATACAAGATGCCGAAGAGCGTTCCCAGCGTTGAAGCGCCCGTCGCCAGATTGCCGCCGATGCGATCAACGATCAGCAGCGTGTCGTTAC
>JBDSAM010000169.1:0-3232 GCA_039922135.1 Blastocatellia bacterium | reverse complement strand
CAGCGTTGTTTTGCCCGCGCCGTTCGGCCCCAGCAGGCCGAACAAGCCCGCGGGTATCTCTAGGCCGACCCCTTTCAACGCTTGCGCGCCTCCGGCATAAGTCTTTCTGAGGTTGGAAACGATCAGGCCGGCGTCAGTCATAGCTCATCGCTCATCTTCTGCCAACAGTCGTTCGACCGGCGATCGGCCTTGATCATCATGCGCAGCGGTTTGCCTGCCGGAAGGTTCGGCAAAACCGCTTTCACTGCCGCCACTGGCTGGCGCGATAAGACCCAGCGGCATTTGTTCAGCAGCTTCAAGGTGTTGATTTATCCGCTGCTGGTCAGGCCGCGTAGCGCGCAGGTAAAGCAGCAGCCACCACAGAATGGCGATGCATATCAACACCTGCCCGACCTGCCGCACAGTGGAAACATCGCTGATCAGGATCAGCGTCAATCCGCACCCCAGCATGACCCAAGTAATTCCCTTCATCGCTTTCATAGTTGCTGCGTTCATCAACCTTTCGCGGCTGATCTCACGGCACTCACGGCTGACGTGATCGAAATCGCCGAAGCGTTGCAGCGCGTCGCGTTCAGCCTCTTCCGGCAACATACCGGCGGCGATGTTATCGCGGGTCCGCATCTCGATGTGGAAGCGCAGTTCTTCCTCGATCTGGCACTCAAAGGCTTTGCTTCGGCAACGTCGCAGAATGAATTTGATGATTGACATGGCTCTTACTCCCGCTTAGGCCGTCTGCAACACTTTGGCGATTGCGCCGCTGACCCGCTCCCAGTTTGCGGTTTCGTCGGCCAGTTGTTTACGCCCGGCGCGGGTCAGCTTGTAGTACTTGGCGCGGCGATTGTTTTCCGATGCGCCCCACTCGGCTTCAATCCAACCCTGCTCCTCCATCCGGTAGAGCGCCGGATAAAGCGAGCCTTCCTCAACCTTCAGCACATCTTCCGAAGTTTGCTGGATTCGCTGCACGATCTCGTACCCGTGCAATTCACCGCGCGCCAGCGTCTTCAGGATCATCATCGCCAGCGTGCCCTGCAACAAATTGGTTTTGGGTTTCGCCATACACTCTCCTTCCCATAGATTGGGTAGGGGAAACTTGGCCCAGCTTCCCCTAGTCTGTCAAGGGGGGGCTTCTCAATGGGAAGAAAAATCAGCTTTGGCCGTAAACGGGGATGGCCGCGCCGTTGATGGCGCGCGCGCCATTGGAAGCAAGAAACAGAATGACGTCGGCGATAGCTTCGGGCGAAACCCACCTGCTGAAATCGGCATTGGGCATCGCGGCGCGGTTCTGCCGCGTATCAATCATCCCGGGTAGCACGCAGTTAACGTTAATGCCGGCGTTTTTCAACTCCCCCGCCATGCTTTCAGTTAGACGCACAACGGCGGTTTTTGAGACGCTGTAGGCTGCATGGTTCGCCTCTCCTCCAATCGCCGCGCGCGAAGAGGTGCTGATGATCTTGCCGTAGCCGCCTTCCAGCATTTTCGGAATCACAGCCTGGCACATCACAAAGACCGACCGCGCGTTCAGATTAAGCATAAAATCCCAGTCGCTCAAGAGAGTTTCATGCAACGGCGTTCCTGCGCGGTAACCGCCTGCGGTATTGACCAGCACATCTATTCGACCGAAGTGTTGATAAATCGCTTCTACCGAAGCCGCGACCGAATCGGCGTTGGTCACGTCGGTTGGCGGAGCAATGAAATGATCCGGCGATCCGGCGAGTTCGGGAAACAATTCCGGCAATCGTCCTGGCGAACGATCCACAAAAGCAATCCTAGCCCCGGTGGCGGCAAAGGCGGTGGCCGTGGCCATTCCTAGATTGCCCGCCGCGCCCGTGATGACAATGACACGATCCATAAAATCCAGTTTCATAATCCTCCTCGTAGTTCGTAACTCTTCCTGAACGTAACGCCACTTGGCGGTCAATTTATTTCTGGTATAAGATCACGCCGTTTTTCGCCGTATCGAATGTGCCCAATCCTGACGCAAACTCGCGATAGATATTTAACTGGCCCAACTGGCCTAACCAGGATGCGGCGCGCCCTGATGCGGCTCGCAAGCTAATCTACAGGAGATGTCGGTGCAAATCGCTTCAGGAAGGACTGGAGACAGCATGGAATCCCGCGCCCGCGATCGAGAGTTGATCTCGTTTGTGCAGCGCATCGCCAAGGAAGATCAGGCGGCATTGGCGGCGTTGTATGACAGCACCAATCGGCTGATCTACGGCTTGATTCTGCGCGTGCTAAACGATAGCAGCACGGCGGAAGAGGTTTTGCTGGACGTTTACACACAGGTCTGGCGCCAGGCAGCAAGTTACGATATTGGGCGAGGCAGCCCACTGGCGTGGCTGACAACGATAGCGCGCAGCCGCGCAATAGACCGTTTGCGCTCCGGTTGGCAGGATCAACACCGTAAGGAGCCGCTTGATCTGTTGACCGACCGCGAAACCAACGCGGCCAATCCAGAGGAAATGACGGTTGCTTCTGAACGCCAACGGTTCGTCCGCTCCGCGCTGACTTTGCTCTCACCCGAACAGCGCGAAGTGATAGAACTGGCCTATTACGGCGGCCTGAGCCACAGCGAGATTGCAACCAAGCTGAATCAACCACTTGGCACAGTCAAAACACGCACACGGTTGGGAATGATAAAACTACGCGATGCGCTGGCTCCTTTGCTCAAAGCCCAGGCTGAGCCGGGCTGAGCGGCACTGCCAAATTCATAGTGAAGCCAGCATGTAAGTTTATTGTCCGCTGCTTCGCCGATAGGTGAGATCAAATATTTAGCCACGAGCTTGATCTATTTTTTGAAAGGAAAGGTCACAAACGTTGTCCTCTCAGACATTATCAAAGATAGCAACAGAACGATTGCAAGAGATGGCAGCTCTCTACGCGCTCGGCGCATTGACCCAGCACGAAGCAAGCGCGATGGAGAGCTATCTGGCCGAAATGCAGAATGGTCTGGCCGAAGAACTCGCTGCTTTTGAAGCTGTTGCCGCCAATCTCGCGTTTGCCGCGCCTGAGCAAATGCCTTCGCCCGGCGTGCGACAAACGTTGCTTGCGTCTATCGCGAAAGAAGAGCGCCCGGTTGGCACAGTAGGCAAAGAGGAAATCTGTTTGCCTCTTTTTTCATCCCACTATCTGTCGCAAATCTTCAGCTTGCGCGCTAATGAAGGCGAATGGCGGGAACTTGGGCCTGGAACGCTGACGAAGACGCTCTTCGCGGATCAATCGCGTGGCATCG
>JBDSAM010000168.1:0-6019 GCA_039922135.1 Blastocatellia bacterium | reverse complement strand
GCGCGGCCACCACGGCGTCTTCTTTCTCGTTCAGCACGCTCAAGCCCATCTTGCCGGTAGGCAGCATGTGAACGACCGAACTCCAGACGAATGCGATCAGGCCTCCGAGGATTCCTGCTAACAAAACGTTTTTCATTTGGGTGTCTCCTACTGACAATCGAACGGCGAAGTCAGTTTTGGGTGGGAGTTGATGGTTCGCCGCGACCGGTGCGAAAGCTTCAGGCGAAATCAATTTCGACGAAGCTCAAGGGGATCGAGGCCATCGTGCAAGCGAGGCGAAGAGCCGCGTGGTAAGGCGCAAGCTTTTCGTCCCGCGACACGGGCAACGTGAAAAAGACGATTTGGATAATGTCGTATTGTTTGATCTGTTCTGTCAGTTTGAATGCCTGCGCTTCGATTTCATCAGCCACCAGCAAGTGATCGTAGTAAGGAATTGGTTCGTCCGGCGAGAGCAAGCCATATTCGCCTGACAAAATATAAAAGCCGCAGCCGGCGTTGCGCGCGGCCTGGTGAATTCGCCAGATGCGTTCGCTGCGGTAACGTCTCAAAGCCGGCAGCAGTTCGGCGGCAGTCTCCTTTTCCGCCGAACAGTAGGTGCAAAATATGGTCATCAATCAGGCAGTCCTTCAGCCAAAGGCATCAGCGTTATTTCCACCTGATCGCCGACTGAAGCTTTGGCGGCTTCCAGAAGCCCTTCGTCAATCAGCACAAAGAATCTGCGCGCGCGCGCAACAACTACGCTTTTGAAGCGCACGCCGTTCAAAATGCCCTGAATGTGATGGCCTTTTCGTCCGCGCCAAAGTGGCGTCGCAGCAACTGTCCATCGCGCTGCCGGATCGAACGGGACTTCGACCGCCGCCTCTGTATGCCCACTCAGGATTTCGCCTTTGAATATCTCCGGTTTCATTGCGAGCCTTTTTTCATTCATGCAATTCGTTATTTGGCTTTGCGCACCGCGAACTTCAATCCCGACCACGTTGCGTCAATGGCGCACACTTTGTAATCCACCAGGCCAACAGCCAGCCCTGTGTCGCGCACAATATTTTCCGTCACATCGCTGGCAACGCCGCTCTCTTTTCTAGCTGACTTCTTCGGCCAAGCGATCCATAAACCGCCATTACCCGTCAAATTCCGCATTTCAGTGATGCGTTCCAACAGTTCAATCCGCATGCGAATGAACCAGACGATCAGCTCAGGACTTCCGGACGCCTGCGTAATGAACCTCACTCCCTCTGGCAACTCACCCAGCGTCGTTTCAAAATCTTTCGGCGCGTTGATCAGCGCAACGGTTGAATTCGGCTTGATGCCCAGCTTTTTCGGCAGCGGCGTGCCGGAATATCCGGCCAGGTTCGATTCGGGCTTTATCGGATTACTGACAGGCTTGGCAATCGCGGCTTTCAGCGTACTGCGAATCTTGTTCCACGTGGTGTAGGTTGCCTCGGGCAAACTTTGTTTGATGCGTTCGATCTTTTCCGGCTCGCCTTCGACAAAGACCAGCGGGGTGTGGCGCGTGGCATTGTAGCCGCTCAAACCCACCGCCACATCGCGGCCCTGCGACGGCAGCCGCGAGAGGTCAATGACAAATGCAGCGGGCGGATTATTACGCAATGCGCGATAGCCTTCGCCGTCCAACATCTCGTATTCGACTTCGTACCCGGCGGCGCGCAAGGTTTTAATTCGCTCTGCCGCCTCTTCCGCTTTCCAATGAATCAGTCGCACACGAATCATATCTGTTTTAACACGCGAAACGCGGAGGACGCCGAGTCAGGCATTCTCCGCGTTTCGCTTATCTGAAAACTTCAGCGATCAGGCTGACTAGGTTTAGTTGGCGGCCTTCTCCGCAGCCTTCGCCGTGGCTGCGCCACCCACTGCCAAAGCGAAAAGTTGATTACGGTTCATGAGGAACAGCGCCCCGTTGGCCGGCACGGGCGTGGAATAGACCGAACTGCCCATGTTGATTTCGGCGATCAGCTTCTTTTCGCGGCCGGCTTGCAGGATGGCCACGTCGCCGTCTTCGTCGCCCAGGTAGACCTTGTTGTCAATCACCACAGCCGATCCCCAGATGGCGGCAAACATATCGTGCTGCCACAATTCTTTGCCCGTCTTGGCGTCCAGGCAATGTAGGAAGCCGCTGAAGTCCGGGTAATAGAGCAGCCCGTCGTGAATTGCGCCGGTCGAAACCGAACGGCGAATTTTGTCAAAGTGCCAGACCGCGCCGTCTTTGGTGATGTCGCCGCGTTTGGTGGCGTCAATGCAGTAGGCGTGGCCGAAGCCTTCGCCGTGTTCCGGGTCTTGGCCGTTGGCGATGTAAACCTTGTTGTCCCAGATGACCGGTGTGGCGATGACTTCGTTGCGAGTCTTGGGCCAGACGCTCTCTTTCGGGTTGGTGTCGAATGACCACAGCAGTTTGCCGGTCATTGCTTCGTAGCCGCGCACGCAACCGTCGCCTTCGCCCATCACCACCTGCACCACGTCGCCGATTTTGCCCACTGCCGGAGACGACCATTGGCCGTGCAGAATCTTGTCGTGGACGTTGTTTACTTCCCAGACCAGCTTGCCGGTGTTTTTGTTGATCGCAATCATCGAAGGCGCTTTGGGCGACGGGATGTTGACGTGGCTTTCATCCTGCCCGTTCGACGTGCTGATGAAAACCAGATCGCCGTAAATGACCGGCGACGAATTGGCCATGTTGTGCGGGTGGTCGCCGACCTCTTCGATCATATCGAATTTCCAGATGATGTCGGCGTCGTTCTTACCGGTCAGCTTCTCGTCTTTGACCGGGCCGTCGTTTTCGTTATCGCGAAAGCCTTTGGTGTCCAGACAGACCAATTCGGCGCGGTTCGATACGTAATAGACCTTCTCGCCTTCGACCAGCGGCGAAGAGCAGACGCCCTGAAACGGCCAATCGTTGACGCGCCCGGCGGTCAGCTTTTCGTTGGTGTGCTGCCACAGGTATTCGCCGGTCTTTTCGTCAAAGGCCATTAACACGCCGCGGTCGCCGCCCTGCTTGGGGTCGCGCAAGGCTTCGTTGTTCGTGCCGACGAAGACCGTTCCGCCGGCAACCACCGGGTTGCCGTAGCTCTGCGATCCGATGGACGCCGCCCATTTGACGTTGGTCTTTTTGGCCACGTCCCAGGTTGTCGGCAGCCCTTTCATATTCGAGACCATATTGCGGTCTGCCGTCCCACCCCACATCGGCCAATCGCCGTTGCCTGGGTCGGACGCCGAAACAGAACTTGCCCGCCAATTGGTGGCAGCGAAGACAACTAGCGCCATTGCGCCAAAGATACTAAGGATTAGTGCGAATTTCGATTTACCGGATTTCATTACTGACTCCTTCTTGTGAGCGACGCTGCGAACAGCGCCTATTTGTTCGGCGTAACCTTAATGTTGTCAAAAAAGACTTCATTGGCGCTATCGCAGAAAATGCCGGCACTGCCCCTCCGATTTCCAATCGGGTCGGTCCATTCGATCAGCCAGTCGGCGGGTTCGGGTTCGCTTGCTGGCCAGACTTTGCCGCGCGCGCGGGTCTTGCCGTCTGGCAGATTTTCAACCTGCAATTTCAAACGGTACCAAGTGTCGGCTTTCCAGACGAAAGGCTTGCTGAAGCTGCGCTTTGGTTCGATCTGCCACGAACGCAGTTCAACCTTTTGGATGTTGCCGAACAGCACAAGTTCATAACGCTGAGCGACGACTCCGACATCGCCCATCTGGCGGCGCCGTTCGATGCCGCGCACGTCGGCTTGGACTGTGTAATTCGCAGTTTCAACCGCGCCGAAAGGCGAGCGTGTGCGTTTGAAAATTCCGTTGTCGGGCTTCTTGACCAAAACCTTGTTGCCGTCCACTTCGCGCACTGTGTATTTGATTGGCAGGCCGCCGGCATTTAGCCAATAGCTCGGAGCCTGGTCCACGGGCACCTTACTGAAATCTTCCGTGTAAGGCAGCGCAGGAATAATGCGGATGCGCGCGATGCCGGTGACGCCGGCGACAGTGGCTTTCAGTTGGCCGCCCTGCAACCCGCTGTCAGCGGCAGGGGTGAATTGATTGTTCGCCGCATTGCCTTTCAACCCGTCCAGCGACCATTGGGCGTTGGTTTCTTCGCGGATGAAACGCCCGTGATCGTCGAACAACCGAACCTTGAAGCTCTTCGTCGCGCCGGGCTGCATGACCAGATCAACCGGGACGATTTGCACGTGGGCGACTTTTGCGTCGGCGGGAGCCGCGTCTGCCTTTTCGACAACCGGCGGCAATGGCGCAGTTTTCTTTTTGCCAATTGCGTAAATGTGTTTGGTCGAAACGAAGTAAATGCGTCCACGCGAAACTGCCGCTCCGCCAATGATTTGTTCGTTGGCGGCGATGGCTTCATCGCCGGATTCTGTGGTCAGGGTTTCTTTGGTGATCGGTTCCAACGGGTTCTTGCTAAGAATCTGGCAGCCGGTCGGCGTAGGTTTCAAAATGTAGAACGTGCCATTTTCGGTTCCGACGTATATTTTGCCGTCGGCCAAAATGGGCGAAGCTTTCTGAATCGTGCCCAGGTTCTGTTCCCACAGTTTTTTGCCGTCGGCCAGGTTGAAGGCGAACAAATTCGCTCCGGCGTCAACGAAGTAAATCAGATTGCCGTCAATTATTGGCGAAGCCGGGCCAAGCTGGTAGTTGTAAATCGCGTATTTGATCTTGTCCGCGTTGGAGGTTTTGGTGATCGAACCTTTGGCGCGCAGATCAATCGCGGCCAGATGGCCCATTTCGCTGACATCAATATTTTCTTCCTGATGGCTGACGTAAGCGATTCCGTCTTTGACCACTACGCCTGGATTCACGCCGCGTTTGGACATCGGGTAATTCCAGACAGGTTCGCCAGTGGCAACTTTCATCGCGCTGACCGATCCATCGCCACCACCTGCAACCAGGACTCGAGTTCCGTCAACCGTGGCGACGACTGGCGTCGAATAAGTCGTGTCATAAGGCCGGCCCCCCGGTGTGCTGACCCAGACCGTTTCCCCGGTAATTTTATCAAATGCGTAATAGCGGTGACGCCGCGAGGCGATGTCGGCAAAGCCATCCGTGACCGTACTGACAATCACCGTATCGCCTTCGACGATTGGCGAAACGGTTCGTCCGCCGTGCGTGGTCCACGCGCCGAATTCGTCAGTCAGCGAACGTTGCCACAGCAGGTTCCCGTCAAACGAAAGCGCGACCAATTCGTTGCAGACTCCAAAAGCGTAAACGTTTCCGGTCACAGGGTCGCCAACCGGCGAAGACCACGCGGATCTGCGAGGCGGCACGTCGCTGGAATAAACGTTGAACTTATGTTCCCAGATCCTTTTGCCGGTCTCGGCGTCCAGCGCTAGCACTCGCTCCTGGAAAGTTTCGCCTTCGCCCGATGTGTTAAAGATGAAGACGCGGCCGTTCATTACAATCGGAGCCGAGCGTCCGCCGTAAGGAGCCTTCCACAGCAGATTATCGCCAGATGGCGACCATTTTTCCGGCAGTCCTTTTTCCAGCGAAACGCCGTCGCGCCCAGGCCCGCGCCAATCGGCCCAGTCGCTGCCTGATTTGGCGCGCGCCGGTGATTGCGCCGAACTGCGATGGTTGAAAGGTGAAAGAGAAGTGATAGAGACGACGAGAGCAAAAAGCGCAAAGCGAATAGCAGTTGATTTCATAAGCGATCCTGTGAACGAATTGAATTGGGTTCGTTCATCAATACTGATTCCAGCCTGATTTGGTTGCGATGGATTTTCTGTTGATGCACTAACTTGACCACAATGCCGCCAAACTATAATTTGCCGCAGACCGCAGTTCAAGACGAGTTTCCCGAAACCCAATAGTGAAGGGCTTCGTTATTGGCGACTGATTGACTACATCTCCCCAGAGCCTGTCGGCTTGGAAGCAAGATCACAAAAGTGGAATGACGCGAGGGAATCAACCGGATTAAGCGTTTTTCGAGTCTCCCGCGATCAAAACCAATAGACAACCTCTTTCTCATCGGAGAACCTATGACAGTACGATTTCTCTTTCTCCT
>JBDSAM010000167.1:0-4329 GCA_039922135.1 Blastocatellia bacterium | reverse complement strand
GCGCGTTTGGCGCGAATCTGAGCTTCCAGATCAATGAACTCTTCGGTCACGTCCTGACCGGTAATCTTGCGATGCAGCACACTGCCGCCCATTTGTTCAATCTCTGCCACAGCTTCAACAAACTTGGTCGCGGGCACGCGAGCGATAACGTTGATGGAAATTCTCGGCGCAGCATGTTGGTTGCCGTCGTTGTGTCTGCTTTCGGAATTGACGACAAACCCTCCGTGCTTTTCAGCGATTGCAGCAACGCGGCGCTGCGCTTCTTCGGGCGAATCTAGTTCAATCGTCAATTCGCCGTTGCGGATAATCTTGCGTTCGATAGCTTGCAAGGGAGTTTGTGAGGAACTGGCGCGGTTAAGGGATTCGGATGTTTGCTGCGCCTGACGCTGATTCCGAGAGATATCCTCCTTTGCATAACCGGCCTGCTGCTCCTGCGGACCTGTGATTACCCCGGCTGCGCGCGATGCTGGCGCTTCGCTTTGGCTGCTGCTGTTGGCGATCGAGGGACGTTCGTTAAAGCGTGAGTGGCTGCACGCGCTGGACAAAGCCATCACGGTAATCAAAAACAAAATCGTAACGTGTCGCATAAATACCTCCACTTAGTTAAACCGGCGTTGATTCGGGGCTGCGCAATGTCTTCGGCTGTGAAAAGCATTGAACGGCTGAGTTTCGATCTGTCGTGACAAAGAACGCCGCCGGGCCGAAAGCGTTGCAGAGATTTTTATTCTTGTGTTGAAGCCTTGCACCGGTTGGCAGTAAGATCGCGCCCAGTTTCCCCATCATCCAAAATCATAGACAAGATCACACGCAGCAGAGCAGTAACGCATGTCGTCATTCTCTCCACCGAACAGCAAAGTGTTGTCATCGGCATCAATCAATGAAGCTGAGGTGAGCCGCCCGGCGCTGGCTCATCTGCTGCCGTTTAGCGAACACGCCATCAAGCTGATCACAGGGGGCCTGATCATCTTTGAAAGCCTGCTGGCCGCAATGCTTTTTGTGCTGTCCTACTGGCTGCGGCATCCCGAAGAGACGCTGTTGCTATGGATGGAAAAGCAGATTGGAACAATCGCGCTCTCCCTGCCTTATGCTTTCTCCCTAAAATTCGCGCCTTACCTGAGTGTTCTCTATTTCGTGCCGCTGATACACGTGTTGACCTTCTGGTATCGGGGCCTGTATCGCGTGCGGGGTGAATTTTCTTTTGCCGAAGACTTCATCCAGATATTCAAAGCGGTTTCGATTAATGCGCTGCTGGTGACGGTGCTGGCCTTCTTTTATCGTGGCGGATTCACCTACGCCGCGTTTTCGTATTCGCGCGTTGTCTTTATCTTGTATTTCGCCCTGAGCCTGGGGGTTTTTGTAGTTTACCGCGCGGGCCTGCGCAGCTTGCAAACGTTCTACCGCCGCCGCCACCTTAACGTCATCCCGATCCTGATCGTCGGATCGAATGGCGTGGCTGAAATGTGCATCAACGAAATTGCGCACGATCCACGCCTGGGCCGCCGAGTCGTTGGTTTCGTCACTGCGGACGGCGCGCCGCCCATCAGCGACGCCTTGCAATCGTGGCCGACGCTGGGTCGTTATGACCAGATGCATCAGTTCATAAGGCTTTACGGAATCCGCGAAGTTCTGATCACTGACCCTGACATCCCGGCGCAGATGCTGTTTGACACTGTGGTCAAATGCGGGCGTGGTGCGCGCGTGGCGTTCCGCGTAGTGCCGAATTTGCTGAACTGCATCCCGCGCAAAACTTACATCGAACAACTGGGCGCGGTGCCGATGGTGCGATTGTTTGAAGAACCGCTGTCAGGGCCGGTGCGATTGCTCAAACGTTCAATTGACTTGATTGTCAGCTTCTTGATTTTGTTGCTGACTGCGCCAATGTGGCTGGTCGTTGCGATTGGGATCAAGCTGGGATCGCGCGGCACGCTGCTGTACCGGCAGGAACGCGTCGGGATGGACGGCCAGATCTTTCTGCTTTACAAATTCCGCTCAATGCTTAACGACGCCGGAGTTGACGAAGGGCATCGGGACTATATGAAGCGCGTCATTACCGAACAGGGAGATAGCAATCTGGGCACCGAAGCCGCGCCGAGCTATAAGTTCATCAATGATTCGCGGCTGACGCGCATCGGGCGATGGCTGCGGGCGACAAGCCTGGACGAATTGCCGCAACTCTTCAACGTTCTCAAGGGAGAGATGAGCCTGGTCGGCCCGCGCCCGCCCCTTCCATACGAAGTGGAATGTTACGAAGCTTGGCACCGTAAACGGCTGGACGTAAAACCGGGATTAACCGGATTGTGGCAAGTCAGCGGACGCTACCGTTTGTCGTTTCAGCAGATGGTGCAGTTGGATATTTACTACATCGAAAACTGGTCATTGTGGCTTGATCTAAAAATCATTCTGAAGACGCTGCCCGCGCTGTTTATGCGCGAACAGGCCCGCAAAAGCTAAGTGGTGCGCTGCGAGAATTCAGGTTTTTTAGCAGACAAAACTCGGAAGGCAACACTGTATTACCCGCCCTGGCAGAGGTGGCTTGTATTCCCTGCCTGGGCTTTTGCTGCTCAGCTTGGGGCAAAATCGAAACCCTTTTTGTGTTCGCGGCACATCTTCTGCGCCGGAATCGCCTTGCCCGGATTGCAAAGCCCCAGCGGGTTGAACACGTCTTTGACGGCCAGCATTGCGTCCAGCGACTCCTGGTCGAAGATCATATGCATGTAATCAATCTTGTCCACGCCGACGCCGTGCTCGCCGGTGATCGAACCGCCGGTGTCCACGCACAGTTTCATAATCTCTTTGCTGGCGGCGTGGACGCGAGCGACCTCGTCGGCATTGCGCCCATCGTAGTTCAAATTTGGATGAAGGTTACCGTCGCCCGCGTGAAAGACCGTCGAAAGCTTCAATCCATATTTCGCGCCGATGGCGTAAATCCCGGCCAGTGTTTCAGGCAGTTTGGTGCGCGGCACAACGGCGTCTTGAACCAACAAATCCGGGCTGACGCGGCCCAACGCGCCAAACGCGCCTTTGCGACCGGCCCATAATTTTTTTCGCTCAGTTTCGTCGCGGGCTTCGCGAACGATGCGGGCGTTGTGGCGATAGCAAATTTCGGCGGCCAATCTGGCCTGTGTTTCCAGCCCTGCTTTCAATCCATCCAATTCCACGATCAAACAAGCCGCCGCATCGCGGGGGTAACCGGCGGCATAAACGGAATCTTCGACGGCATTGATCGTCACCTTGTCAATCATCTCCAGTGCAGCGGGCAGCATCCCGGCGGCGATGATGGCCGACACGGCGCGGCTGGCGTCGTAAATGTCCAGGAAGTCTGCCAGCAGGGTAATGACCAATTGCGGATTGCGCGTCAGGCGGACGGTGACTTTGGTCACGATGCCCATCGTGCCTTCGCTGCCGACAAACACACCCAGCAGGTCATACCCAATTGTATCTGCGCCCGCGCCGCCGAAGTTGACCACTTCGCCCGTTGGCAGCACGACTTCAACGCCCAGAATATGATTGGTCGTCGCGCCGTATTTCAAACAGTGCGGGCCTCCGGCGTTTTCAGCCACGTTGCCACCGATAGTGCATGAGGTTTGCGATGAAGGATCCGGCGCGTAATGGTATCCGCGCGCGGCGACGGCTTGCGTCAGTTTGACGTTGACCAAACCGGGCTGCACGACAGCGCGGCGGTTGGCATAATCCACTTCCAGCACGCGATTCATCCGCGCCATTTCAATGGTCACGGATCGTTCGCCTTTTTCGCAGCCCGTCGCAATCGCGCCGGAGCTTAGTCCGGTGCCCGCGCCGCGCGGCCCGAACGGGATGCCGTGCGATGAGAGCAGCCGGACTACTTGCGAAACCTGTTCAGTCGTGCGCGGAAAGACGACGGCCAGCGGGCGCGATTTATGCGTCGTCATCGCGTCGCATTCGTAAACCATCAGTTCGGCGTCGTCCGACGCCACGCCGTCTTTGCCCAGAATCTGGCGTAAACGCGCGATGATCTTCGGTTCGATTAGTTCGGCCATTGATGCTCTTCCTTCGGTTGTTCCAGAGGTTGATTGTGTGACTTTCGATTGGCGGCTGTTAGAATACGGGCCGAACAATTCCAAAGGCAAGCACATGAATCCAGTAAATTTCTTAAACACGTTAAAAGACAGTTTTGGCCGCGCCATCCGCGACCTGCGCATTTCAATCACCGACCGCTGCAACTTCCGCTGCTTTTACTGCATGCCGACCGAGGCCATGGAGTGGCAGCCGAAGTCTGAGATTCTCAGTTACGAAGAGATCATCCGGCTGGCCGAAGTCTTCGTTAGCCTGGGCGTCAACAAACTGCGCGTG
>JBDSAM010000166.1:0-4187 GCA_039922135.1 Blastocatellia bacterium | reverse complement strand
TTTCTTCAGATCGTCAATTGCGCTGTAGCTTTCGATCTTCGATTTATTCTGAACGTTCAATGCCTCGCGCATGTCGCCGCTGTATTTTTCGGCGATCTCGCGCAGCAACGTTTCATTGACCGGTTTCGGTTCAAAGGCGCGCTTTTTAATGCTTAGCTTTTCGCCCATCGCGCGTTGCAATTGGCAAAGCTTTTTGATTTCGCCGTGCGCAAACAATAGCGCTTCCAGCATCACCTGTTCGCTGACCTCTTTGGCGCCGGCCTCGACCATAACGATGGCCTCTTCGCTGCCCGCGACAATCAAGTTGAGCACCGAATCCCGCAACTCGTCGTAGGTTGGATTGACAACATACTTGCCTTCGACCAAGCCAACGCGCACAGCGCCAATCGGATTGTGGAATGGAATGTCCGACAAATAGAGCGCTGCCGACGCGCCGGTGATCGCAAGCACATCCGGCTCATTTTCCTCATCAGCCGACATAACCATTGAGATGATCTGCGTTTCGTGCTGATAACCTTCGGGGAACAGCGGACGGATCGGCCGGTCGGTCAATCGGCAAGTCAGAATCTCTTTTTCAGTAGGGCGGCCCTCGCGTTTGAAGTAGCCGCCTGGAATGCGTCCGGCGGAATAACCATACTCGCGGTAATCAACGGTCAGCGGGAAAAAAGACACATTTTCTCTGGGCTTGCGCGCAGACACGGCTGTCACCAGCACGACGGTTTCACCTTGCGTAACGAGCACTGCGCCGTCGGCTTGTTTTGCGATGCGGCCTGTTTCAATCGTGAACTCACGACCGCCTAAATTGATGCCTTGTTTCAGAAACATCTTTTATCTCTCCTATCAACGTGGGCAGCTAGCTCTGGCGATTTTGCTGGCTGCTACACACACAAAAGGCCACGAACGAGCGCGGGCAACGAACGATTCGCGCCGCACTTGCCGTGGCCAGAACTATGGTAATAAATTGGTGATCCCTTAATGGAATACTCAGAACTTTCGCTCACTGCGGGCGATCTCAATGTGAATGGGCAGCTTTTGAAGTGATGGTGGCGCTGAGGGCATCCGAAAAAGTTGTCAGCAGGATTCGGATGAAATCATTCGTCTTCCCCGTCTTCGTCAGTGGAGTTGCGGGCGAGCCAGCTTCAAACCAATTCGCGAAGCTTTTGGCAGGGAGTACGTGCCGTCACGTTCGGCTGCACAGCGAAAGCGGCGCCAGTGATGGATACCATCTACAGACGCCGCCAACAGGTTCAAACTTACTTTCTCAAACCGAGACGACTAATCAACTCGTGATAGCGACTGATGTCTATGCGCTTCAGATAGTCGAGCATGCTGCGGCGCTGGCTGACCATCTTGAGCAGGCCGCGCCGCGAGTGATTGTCTTTCTTGTGCGTCTTGAAATGATCGGTCAGTTCGTTGATGCGTTTGGTCAAGAGCGCCACTTGAACTTCCGGCGAACCGGTATCAGAGCCATGCGTCTTGTACTGCGAAATAACGTCTAACTTAGCTTCTTTTACTAAAGCCATTACAGGTATCTCTTTCCTCCGAAAATTGTGTTGATTGCCGTGTCGAATTTGAGGCGTCAAGGTAGCAGAGCAATAGATAAAGTTCAAGGACTAGCCTGGTTCTGGCATTAATGCAGCCGAATCGCGCTCAGTCCTTCCGCATCTGCCTGTGCAATCGTTGATTCCAGTCAACCCGTAGGTTGAGTTCTATGGCATTCAAGAAGATAAAATGTACAGCCGACTGTTGGTAGGCTGAAGTCGTGGCTGAAAAACCCTTTGGATCCGGAAGATCACGCGGAGAAGGGCCCCCCAGGCTATCAGTATGCGGTACGTCTTTTTCTTAAAATCTATAATCATCTCCTGTTCCAATGGCTGGCGTTCAGCGGCGCGTGCGAAGTAGGCGTCCAAGTCAATCGGTTGTCTCTTGCCCGGCAGGTTGTCGAATTTGCCAGCTCCCATCGCCTCGCAGATTTTTCCTTCGATCAATTTTCCAAACATACGTGTGATTGGACGTGATTGAGAATCCGAAGTCTTGCGCGTAAACTGCGCGCGCTTTTTCCAAGCAGCAATCACAGGATCATATTCACCCTCTCACTATTGCAGCAGGCAGGTTATGAAAACTCTTTCCCGCGCTTTGTTATTACTTGTTTGCCTTCTGGTTTGTTCAGTCTCCAGTGCGCAGACCTGATGTTGAGAGCGAAAATGGGTGGAGGCTGCAAAAGGAATATGGCCTTTCAATTGGCCAGCAATTACTACGGCGATGGAATATGCGAGGTATCTGCTGGATGCGATGATCAGGCTTGCTGCAAGCGAGGGCTTTGATCGAAATTGAAGCTGTGACAAATCATTTAGACAAATCGCAGGCTAACAAGATTGCCGCCATTCGCACTCATTATGAAGAGCACGGCGTTGAAGGCTATTACTTGCAGTTCGGCGCACAGTATCGCAATCCCCACGAAGTCATCATCCGAGAAATTTTGCAGGAAGCCGGCCGGCTGTGGCAGTTGAATTTAAATCAGGTGCTGGATCTGGCTTGTGGCAGTGGGGAAGCAACGCTGGCATTAAGAGATCTGGGCGGCGGGCATATTGACGGCGTTGATCCGCACACCGGCGAAGCTTATCTGGCACGAACCGGCCAACAGGCTGAAGCCATCAGCTTTGAACAGATCGCGGCTGGCGCGCTGGCCGGGCGGCAATACAGTTTGATTGTGTGCAGCTTCGCAATGCATCTGATTGATGAATCGTGGCTGCCAGCGCTGCTGGCACAACTTGGTCTGATTTCTGGTTCTCTACTCATTCTCACGCCCCACAAGCGGCCAGCGATTAAGGCCGCGTGGGGATGGAAGCTGGAAGATGAATTTGTCAGTGAACGAGTGCGAGCTAGGCTTTACCGGTTAAATCGCTAAACATCAATAATAATCCGGGAGAAATCATGCCCCAGACAATGATACTTTTTCAGGCAGGCACCACGCATTTGGTCGGGATTGATTACGTGGTGCTGGCGCTTTATTTCGCCGTGGTCTTTGCCATCGGCTGGTATCATTCGCGCGGAGAGCGCACAGCGGCGGGATACTTTTTGGCCAGTCGCGATGTGGCGTGGTGGGCGATTGGCGCGTCGCTGTTTTCGTCGAACATCGGCAGCGAGCATTTCATCGGCTTGGCCGGCAGCGGCGCTTCGACGGGGATGGCGGCGGGACATTTTGAATGGCTGGCATCATTGATGGTGCTGATGCTGGGCTGGGTCTTTGTGCCGTTCTATCTGCGCTCGAACGTTTATACGATGCCGGAGTTTTTAGAGCGCCGCTACAACAGCGCGTGCCGCACCTATCTGGCCAGCATTTCGTTGATCGCTTACCTTTTTACCAAGATTGCCGTTTCGATCTTTGCAGGGGCGATTGTGCTAAAGGCCGTGCTGGGGTGGGGCATGGTCAAAAGTTCGTTGGCGCTGGTGATCGCTACAGGCATTTACACGGTTGCCGGAGGTCTGGCGGCGGTGATCTATACGGAAGTGATTCAGACTGTGATTCTAGTCGTGGGCGCGTTGATCCTGGCGTTTATCGGATTGGGCAAGGTTGGCGGGTGGTCGGGCTTACAAGCCGCAGTGCCTGCGGACTTCTTTCATATGATGAAGCCGATGTCTGACAAAGATTTTCCGTGGACAGGCATTTTCTTCGGCGCGCCGATTCTGGGCATCTGGTACTGGTGCACTGACCAGGTCATTGTACAGCGCGTACTTTCCGCCAAAGATATCGGCAATGCCAAAGCCGGAACCGTAGTCGCAGGATTTTTGAAAATCCTGCCGGTCTTTATGTTGATCGTCCCAGGGATGATTGCGCGGGCGCTTTATCCGCAGGAGATGGCGGCTGATTCGAACTCGGCCTTTCCTACGCTGGTTGTTCGATTGATGCCCCCTGGTTTGCAGGGCGTGATGGTCGCGGCAATGCTGGCGGCTTTGATGGCCAGCAAGGCCTCCGTATTCAATTCCAGTTCCACCATCTTCACGATGGACTTTTATAAAAAGATCAATCCAAACGCCTCGGAAAAACGATTAATCAACGTTGGGCGTTTGGCCACGGTGGCGATGATCGCGCTGAGCCTAATGTGGATTCCGTTTATGGGGCGCATTAGTTCGCAGCTTTGGATTTATCTGCAAAGCGTGCAGGCTTATATTTCGCCGCCGATTGC
>JBDSAM010000165.1:0-3393 GCA_039922135.1 Blastocatellia bacterium | reverse complement strand
GCATACAAACTGAAAGATGCCGACGAAGCCATCAAGCTGGTCGCGCGAATTCAGGAAACGATCAAGAAAGACGAGGCGCGGCTGCGAGCGATTCAAAATGCCGATGGTTCGTGGGGATTCGACCCAGGCAAGACCAGCGATAACGGCCAAAGCTGGAAGACGAATGGGGAATTCGATCCTGCTCCGACCGCGCTGGCGCTGATCGCATTTCAGGCATTGGGCTATCAGGACAACGACCGTGCGGTCGCGCGGGGCGTCAAAGCATTGCTGCGAATGCAAGACCCGTATGGCAGATGGAACAAGAACGCGCTGACGGGCTTTGTCACTACGTCGTATGCGCTGCACGCACTGTCACGGCTTTACCAGGTTACGACCGTCCAGCCAGTGCGCGCAGAGTTCGAAGCCAAACCCGGAGAATCGCTGCCGGCGACGATTGCTCGTGTTCGCGCCCTGTCGCACATCAATAATCCGGCGGACGCTGCTGAATTCATTGATCTGATGATTCAGGCTGCGTTCCATCCAAGCCCGCAGGTTCGTTTCTGGGCGGCGACGGCATTGGGCGGCGCGCATCACGAACGTGGCGTACCGGTGCTAACCAAGCTGATGGGCGATCCGGTCAAGATGGTGCGCGACGCGGCCGCCTGGGCGATGAAGCAGACTTTGCTGGACGATGTTGGCTTCAACGCGGTCTTTGCCGCGTTTGAAAAAGGCGATGATCCGACGCGCGAAAGCATAATGAAGTCGCTTGGCATTCGCGCCGATGCAGTGATGACCAATCCCACGTTCGACAAACAGCGACTGACGCGGCTGTTGGACCGCGCGATGAATGACGACGCACATCCTGGCGTGCGCGCGTGGGCGGCCAAAGCCGCCTGGCAATGGTGGGTCTGGAATCCGCCGATGCGCTGGTCAATTCAACAAGCCTGGACAAGGAAGCTGCTCACCCGCGAACCGAACGCGCTGGTCGAAAACAGCTTCCGGTATCAAAGTCACGCGCTGTTCGTCGCCAACGGCCACAAGGCCAACGGCAGCGAAGAGCATCAGTACAAAGAACTGACGGCGCTTTTCAACACGCTTGAAGGAAAGCTGGACGATGCCAGATTGTCCAATGCCGTTAAAGATCGTCTGGCGCGCCGACTAGTGACAATTGCCGCGACCTTCTACAACACGTCTGGTGGCGACGGCGGCCCTGGCCAGATGGGATACATCACGAAGGGCAGTACAGAGATGATGGGCAAGGCCGTCGTGCGGCTATGGGACAAGACCGGTGAGACGAACCTGCCGGAACTGCGCCTAGTGATGGAAGGCGCGGCGAACGTCGCTTATCAACTGCTGCAAGATCGCGTGATTGATTACTCGACGCACGGGCCGGAAAGCTTGCGCACGCTGGCCGCCGCTGCCGTCAGCGATCCCAGCGCGGTGACGCTGCCGGCTGTCCAGGAAAAAGTCGAGCCGTTGGTCGAACAGATTCTGCGCGGCGCAATGGATTACGACCGCCGCCAGACGCTGGCACAGCCGGTCTTGCGCTTGTTCGCCCGCGCCAAATGGGCAGTGCCGAAGACCATCGAACAGCAGGAGTTGCTGTATCGCCTGCTGATTCCCAAACACAGCGCCGAACCTGATGCGGCAGAGATGAAGAAGATTCTGGATGCGGCGGCAGCGGCAGTTCGTCCCATGGGACTTCCCGACGCGGATTGGTACGTTGCCGACCGGATGGGCGCGACACTGGCGTCAAACGCTGATCTGCACACCGATGTGCTGTTGCGTTTCATTCCTGGCGCAACCAAAAATCCGCTGACCTCACATTTCTGGTTGCCCAGCGTGGCTTGGGTCAGTTTGTACGGCGACGGAATTCCAGAAGTTAATTCGCCAAACAACAAACCATCTTCGCCAGAAATCGCCGCTGCCCGCGCCCGCGCCATCGAACTTTATCTGCAAATGCTAGGCCCGGGCACGCCGGTTATGAGCCGTGACATGGCTTTGCGAATGGCCAACCAGACAGCCTTGCGGCAGACCCCTGCTGTTCAACAAGCGCTTCGCGAGATCGTCGAGAAAGATAAAAACGATGTCGCTCGAAATGCGCTGCGTTCCAGCGATCCGCAAATGTGGATGGCCGATTTACAGGACGCAGTGAAAAATGAGCCGCAGGCCGGACAACTAAAAGACGCACAGGGCCAGCCGAACCTGTCGCCGCAGTTTGTCGCCAGCTTTCGTTATTTCGGCGATTACGTTCTGCCAGAAATGAACCGGCCTCAACGAATGGACGAACGTTCCTGCATGAGCTGCCATGCCGTTGCCGGGCGCGTGCCTTCGATGGAACTGGCCGGGCCGGATGGCAACGGCTATTGGTCCGTGCCGAAGATGCTGAAGAACTATTTGATCCTGCGAGAACGCGTCAACCTGGCCGACATCGAAACCAGCAAACTGCTGCGCAAACCGCTCAACGTGCAGACCGGCAAAGAGGATGGCCATCAAGGCGGGCGGCGTTACGCGCCTTCGGAACGCGGCTACCAGATTATTCGCCGCTGGGTGCTGGATCAACCGCGTGTGGTGCAAAGTCCGGGAACACCGACAGGCACACGATGAAATTGCGGATTTTGCATTCGCAAATTCGCCACATATAATCACGCCTCATTTCCCGACAATTCACACGCAACAGACCATCGCAAGCTTTATGGACATCTTTCAATTCACGCGCGAGTTGATGGAGACGGAATCCGTCTCCTGGAACGAAGGCGCGGCAGGGCGCTGGCTGCGCGATACTCTGGCCGATGCCGGCTTTGAAGTCACGATGCAGCCCGTCAGCGACGACCGCCTGAACGTGTACGCGCGATTGGGCGATCCGTTGGTGACGTTCTCATCGCATATGGATACCGTGCCGCCGTTCATCGGCTTCAGCGAAGATGAGCGGAATATATACGGGCGTGGCGCCTGCGATGCGAAAGGCGTGATCGCCGCACAGGTCTACGCGGCAAAGCGGTTGAAAGATGAAGGGCTGACGGACATTGGCCTGCTTTACGTAGTCGGCGAAGAAGATGGCAGTGATGGCGCCAAGGCCGCCAACGCAATTGCCAATCGCAACAAGTTTCTGATCAATGGCGAGCCTACCGAAAGCCAGCAGGCCATCGCTACCAAAGGTGCCTTGCGCGTGGTGATCGAAGCGAAAGGCCGTGCGGCACATTCTGCCTATCCGGAACTGGGCGAGTCGGCGATTGAAAAGCTGCTGGATATTTTGAACGATATTCGCCGCGCTGAATGGCCGTCCAGTGCGGAGTTGGGAGCAACGACTTACAACATCGGCACGATCACAGGCGGACGCCGCCCGAATGTCATTGCCGATTTCGCTGCCAGCGAAGTGATGTTCCGGACCGTCAATCGACCGGATGAATTGTA
>JBDSAM010000164.1:0-4427 GCA_039922135.1 Blastocatellia bacterium | reverse complement strand
ATCGCTGGTGCAGCAGCTCGCTCGTGGATTGATGGACAAGTGCTGCTGCGTGGCCGCGGCACAGGGCTTTTGCGTGATGCGCTGCCAATCTATCTGGGAGCGCAATATTTGGGCGAACGCTTCGGCGAAGCGCAGCGCGAGGCAGCCTTTGATAGTTACCGCCGAGCATACGCCATCGTGGCGCGCAACGATGCGCCACTGTTGATGCAAAGCCAGTTGGACCGCAACTACACGACCAGCGTGTACAACAAAGGCGCCGTCATCTGGCGCTTGCTCGAAAAACAGATTGGCAAACAGGCCTTCGATAATGTCCTGCGCGCCAGCCTAAGCCGGACAAAGGTGGATGCGCTTTCATTCAGCGGTTGGTATCAGCAGGCACAAACAGGTAAGCCAGCGCAGATTTATCCGCTCTGCTCACTGTCGCGCTGTGCCAGTTTCAAAGACAACTTGCTATCCAATTTACAAGCTGGCGGCGCGGATCGCCGCCTGGTAAACGAAATTTTTACCAACTGGATTGACACCGTCGTGCTGCCGGATTTCGCCATAGGTCAGCCACAGAGCGCAGCCAGCGGCATTGAATCCACCATTGCCAACTTTGGTAGCGGCGATGCCACGATTGATGTCGTTGCCACAACGGATAAGGGCGAAAAGCTGAAGCGCAGTGTAACGATCAAGTCGAGCGAATACGGCACGGTCAGTTTTCCGGCGGGCACAAACATCACCACGATTGAAGCCGATCCTGACAAGTTGTACCTGCAAGTTGATTATGCCAACGACATCTTCCCGCGCCGCCCGTCACAATCAGAAGCCTTTGGCCAAGCCAATCTAGCCTTCAGCAAAAAAGATTTTGCCGCTGCCGAGGCCAAGGCACGCGAAGGACTGAAGGACGCACCGAACGCGCCTACGCTTCAAGCGTTGTTGGGCCGCGCGCTGCTGGCGCAGAAGAAGACCGACGAGGCGGCAAAAATATTTGCTGCCGCGCTGAAGAGCGAGCCGCTGCCGCTTCAAGCATATGGCGCGGCCAACCTGGGATTGGCTGAAATTGCCCAGCAACAAAATAATATGGCCGAAGCGGCGCGCCGGTTCCGGTTTGCGGCAATGTCTGATTTTGACGCTGCCACCACCATTGCTGCGCGCGATGGCGCGGCAAAGGCTGAGCGCGGTGCAAACGCAATAAAAATCCCAGAAGACATTCGCGCCTTCCTGCAAAAGTTCGACGGCGCGGTCTTGTTGGGCACTGCGGATGCCGTCAACCAGTTCATCGAACTCGGCAACCTGCGCAAGTTTGCGCAGTCGCTGGTGGTGCGAAAGCCAGCCACTTGGGTGACTGAAGCCATCCGCACCGAGGATTGGGATGCCAATAGAACGGCAGTTGACGTCATACTGAAGATCAAGATTGAGGGCAAAGACTATGCAGGCCGAGCAGTGTACGTGGTCAGCCGCAGTGGCGGTCAAACAGGGCAAGCAGAAAAGCTGTTGCTGAGCGAAGTGCCTGTTTTTGACGTGAAGTAATGCCGCCTAAAATCGAGGAAATTTTTGTACGCAAGCAATGGAATTGATTCTCCAGGCTCAAGGAAGGCGGGATAAATTACTAAAGCAGTTTGAAAGCTGATCGCATGGCAAAGCCCCCATTTTTGCGCCTTCCAGCGTGTTTAGCCTGTTGACGACCCACGCTCCCATGGGTATCATCCCGCTTCGTTTGAAAAGCCGCTTCGCAACTTCATTTCAAGATTTTTCATTCGGGGCCGTTAGCTCAGTCGGTAGAGCAACTGGCTTTTAACCAGTGGGTCGATGGTTCGAGTCCATCACGGCTCATATGCTCCGAAATAACGGGCGTTCCACGAACGCCCGTTATTGTTTTCCGCGTACTTTCTGTATTTGCGGCTGCAAAGCCGGATTTCAACTATTCGCTCATCGTATCGTTGGGCGAGTTCGGCCATTGTTCAGTTCAACCCGAAATCAGGAGGAAGACCGAAGATGATTACCGACGGCCAACTGCAACAAATTATGCCAACCCTGGCACCCGCGAAACGGCAGCAGTATCTGCCATTTCTGAACGCGATCTTGCCTATGTATGAGATTGACGCGCCGCTGCGCGAGGCCGCCTTTCTGGCGCAGATCGCGCACGAATCGGGCGAATTGAAATTCTGGGAAGAGATTTGGGGGCCAACCGCTGCACAAAAACGTTATGAGCCACCCAGCGACCTAGCCGCGCGGCTTGGCAATACACAGCCAGGTGACGGCAAGCAGTACAAAGGCCGTGGGCCAATCCAGATCACCGGGCGATTCAATTACAAAAAGTATGGTGGATTGCTGGGAGTTGATCTGGAAGGCAATCCTGCAATGGCGGCGACCACTCAGATCGGACTTCAGACTGCCGGAGAGTATTGGAAATCAAATGGCCTGAACCAACTGGCAGATATTCCTGACTTCACATCCATCACTAAGCGCATCAATGGCCGTTTGAACGGGCAAGCCAGCAGAGAGAAATATTATGCGCGCGCAAAACAGGCGCTTGGCGTCGGCACATCATTTGGCGGTTCCCTTGGACGCGCGGGCGTTGCCCGTAGTGCGCAACAGAATGACGAACAACCTCTCGCCCTGCCTCGCGGGCAGGAAGCCATTGATGAAATTGCAGGAAAATCTTCCGGGGGCTCAACAACAGCCGCCGCGAAAAAAAAATCAGCCAACAAGTCTGCTCGGAAGGCTGCTGCGAAAGTGGTGGTGAAGAAGGCTGTGAAGAAGAAGCCCGCTAAATCGGCCAAGCAGGCGGGAAAGAAGCCAGCCAGGAAAGTCGCCAAGAAGGCGACCAAAAAAACCGCAAAGAAGAAGGTCTGAGCGGACGATTGGCGAATCATCAGCCTGAAAAATTCCGATGCTGACAAGAAGGGCGCGACTCGCGATGAGTTCGCGCCCTTCTTGTTTGCAAGTGAGATTCAAGTTTGTTTAGGACTCACCTGCCTTTTCCGGTCAACGGCACAACACGCAGGATGTTTGAGAACATCGGGCACGCGCCGGGAGGAGGCCCAACGCCAGGAGTCTTCGGATCGTAACCGCAAACGATGAGGTTCGCAGTGCGCGGTCCCACTCGTGATGGGCTGAAGCGAATCGTCACCGGCAGAGTGCCCCCGCCGGGAATCAGCACCGGGTAGGCCAATACGTTGAAAAGGTTGAATTCGGTCGAGGGGATGATGATGCCTGAGCTGTTCACTTCGCAGACCAGCGTGATCAACAGATCGCAAGGCTCAGTGTTGAAGATGTTCAACACCTGCTGCCTTGATTTGCCAACCATCACGGTGCCGAAGTCGGTCGGGCCGCTGACGCCGATGTCGCTCACCGGCGCGATGCCTTTGACGGTGACCATCTTCATCGGCGTCGCCGGATCGTCGCTGGTGATGGTGATCTTCGCCGATTTCACGCCGGTGCTGGTTGGTATGAAGCGGACGATCACGTCGCGCATCCCACCCGGCGGAATGACAATCGGCAATGGCGGCAGACCGGGCAGAGTAAACTCCGGCGAGTTTGACGTGATGTTCGATACGGTCAGATTGCAATCGCCTGTGTTCTTGATCGTCAGTGGCAGGTCTTTGAACGTGCCCAGACAGACTTTGCCGAAGTCGAGCGGATCGGGCATGAGCTGAATGATCGGCGGCGGCACGGTGCCTTTGACCGTGACCATCACCATCGGATTGTTCAGGTCGTTGCTGAAGATCGTCAGCTTCGCCATATGCACGGGGTTGATGTTGAAGCCCATCGGCATGAACTGGATCGTCACATCGCGCGTGCTGCCCGGCGGAATGACCAGCGGGAAGGGCACGATGCCGACGACTTTGAATTCAAGCGACGATGACGTGATGCCTGTCACGATCAGATCGCAGCCCCCGCTATTGCCGATCGTCAGCGTCTTGTTGTTGGTGTTGCCCGGACAGGTATTGTCAAACTCGATTAGTGCCGGGACGACAATCGTTGCCGTCGGCGCGTTGCCCGACACCGACACCGTATGCATAAACATATTGGCCGGGTCGTTGCTGGTGATCTTGAAGGTCGCCGACTTCGCGCCGAAGCTCGTCGGACGGAAGCGAAGCGGAACCTGAATCGAATCGCCGGGGCGAACGACCAGTGGGAAGATCAACACGCCGGGAATCTGAAACTCCGGCGATGACGAAGCGATGGCGGTAATTCGCAGATCGCAGTTACCTCGATTGTCTATCGTCAACGGCAGGTCGGCGAATTTGCCCACGCAGACATCGCCAAAATTGCCGGTGTCGGCAATCGCTGTCGCGATCACCGCGCTGCCGCTGGTTCCCATCGCCATCAGATCGTAGAAGGGCGCATTCGGATCGTTGCTGCTGACGCGGATCGTGGCTTTCTGCGGAGTACTCGTCGTCGGCGTGAACCGCACTGTGAAAGTGACCGAACCGCCAGGT
>JBDSAM010000163.1:0-11428 GCA_039922135.1 Blastocatellia bacterium | reverse complement strand
CAACAGGTGTGCGGGTCTTTGCCGCAGGAACGGTAATGGCCGCGCGTCAGCTTGATCGCTTCCCACGAATCATTGCGCGATAACAACTGTAGCAATTCGCACAGCAACGTTGTCTTACCAGAGTTGGAGGCGACGCCAGCGATAGAAATGATTCGTGGATTCGTCATCAATGTATTTGTGCGTAAACTCGGGAGTTAATGGTGTCAGCTACGAACATCGGTAAACTCCCAAAAACAAGAAATGCGGACTGGGAAACCTTAGCTCCCCAACCCGCATTCCGCAATCTGCAATTCCCGATTGGCTATAGCTGCTTAAGCTGTTGTCGCCATGGTCACCGCGCCCCGCTTATCGGCCAGTGCCGCATGAGCAGCCGCCAGCAACGCGATCGGCACGCGGTACGGAGAACAACTAACGTAATTCATCCCAACCTTGTGGCAGAAGATCACCGATTCAGGATCGCCGCCGTGTTCACCGCAGATGCCGATTTTCAGATCGGCCTTGGTCGCGCGGCCTTTCTGTATACCGATTTCGACCAATTGGCCGACGCCTTCCTGATCGAGTACCTGGAATGGGTCGTCCGGCATGATCTTCTTCTCGACGTAAAACGGCAGGAAGCGGCCTGAATCATCGCGGCTCAATCCCATTGCCGTTTGTGTTAAATCGTTGGTGCCGAAGCTGAAGAATTCGGCCACTTCGGCGATGCGGTTTGCAGTAAGCGCCGCGCGGGGCAGTTCGATCATGGTGCCGACTAAGTATTCGACCGACTGGCCTTCGCGCTCGAAAACTTCCGAAGCGACGCGGCGGACGACATCTGCTTGCAGCTTCAGTTCGTTCACGTTGCCGACCAGCGGAATCATGATTTCGGGCTTGACGATCACGCCTTCAGCTTTGACCTTGACGGCAGCTTCAAAGATGGCGCGCGCCTGCATCTCTGTGATTTCTGGATAAACGATGCCCAGACGGCAGCCGCGATGGCCGAGCATCGGATTGAATTCGTGTAGCGCGGCGACTTTGGCTTTGGCTTCCTTGAAATTCATCTTGATCTTGGAGGCTAGGTCTTTCAGCGTCTTGTCGTCGTGCGGGACGAATTCGTGCAGCGGCGGATCAAGTGTGCGGATCGTTACAGGGAAGCCATTCATCGCGCGGAAGATGCCGACAAAATCTTCGCGTTGCAGTTCCAGCAGATCGGCTAGCGCGCCTTTGTAAAGCTGTTCGGGCCGGGCGATTTTCTTCTCCAAATCCTTAACGCGCTTTTTGGCGTCTTTTGATTTGGACTTAACGGCTTCAGCGCGGGCGGTTCCAAGCTGTGTTTCGATCGCTTTGTAATCGCTGGATGACAGAATCATCTGGCGGACGCTGTCAATGCGGTTGCCTTCGAAGAACATATGCTCGGTGCGGCACAGGCCAATGCCTTCGGCGCCGAAACCGCGCGCGACTTCAGCATCGTGCGGCGTGTCTGCGTTGGCGCGCACGCCAAGCTTGCGGTATTCATTGACCCACTCCATCAGAGTTTTGAAATGGCCGCTGATTTCAGGATTGATCAGCGGAACTTCGCCGGTAATGACGCGACCGGTTGAACCGTCCAGAGTAATCGAATCGCCCTTCTTGATGGTGATGTCGCCGACAGTGAATTGCTGATTGGCGTAATCCACGACGACCTGGTCGCAACCTGCGACGCAGCATTTGCCCATTCCGCGCGCCACGACTGCCGCGTGCGAAGTCATGCCACCGCGCGCAGTCAGAATCGCTTGTGCTGCAACCATGCCATGGAAGTCTTCCGGCGAGGTTTCGGTGCGGACCAGAATCACTTTCTTGCCGTCTTTGGCCATCTCTTCGGCTTGGTCCGGATCGAAGACCACTGTGCCAGAAGCCGCGCCAGGCGACGCGGGCAGGCCCGTGGCAATTACATTGACGTTGGCTTTCGGATCAATCATCGGGTGCAGCAATTGATCCAATTGCGCCGGTTCGACGCGTTGAATGGCAGTTGCTTTGTCAATCACGCCTTCTTCTACCATCTCAACGGCGACGCGAACGGCGGAGGCACCCGTGCGCTTGGCGTTGCGTGTTTGCAGCATGTACAGCTTGCCGCGTTCGATGGTGAATTCCATGTCCTGCACGTCTTTGTAATGGCGCTCCAGCTTGCCCGCCAGTTCGACGAACTGATTGTACATCTCCGGCATTTCTTCGTGGAGCTGCGCGATTTTCTTCGGCGTGCGGGTGCCGGCGACGACGTCTTCGCCTTGCGCATTTTGCAGATATTCGCCGTACAACACCTTTTCACCGGTCGAAACATCGCGCGTGAAAGCGACGCCGGTGCCGGAATCTTCGCCCATATTGCCGAAGACCATTGTCTGGACGTTGACGGCAGTTCCCAGATTGTCGTCAATCTTGTTGATGCGCCGATAGTCTTTGGCGCGGCGGCCATTCCACGAAGCAAACACCGCCTTGATGGCGTGTTTGACCTGATCCAGCGGATCAGTCGGGAATGCGTGGCCGGTTTCTTTTTTGACGATTGCTTTGAAATCGGCGACAACTTTGGCCAAGGTTTCTTCGCCGACTTCCGTATCCCCCTGAACGCCAAGCTGCTTCTTGTAGGCATCAAAAACGTGTTCGAACTTTTCGGAATCAATGCCCAGCACGATTTTGCCGAACAGTTGAATGAAGCGGCGGTAGGCATCCCACGAAAAGCGTTCGTTGTTGGTCATCTTGGCCAGCGCAGCGCGCGTTTCGTCGTTCAAGCCCAGATTCAAAACTGTATCCATCATGCCCGGCATCGAAAACTTGGCACCGGAACGAACTGAAACCAGCAGCGGATTGTCGCTGCCGCCGAACTTCTTGCCGGTTGCGGCTTCAACTTTAGCCAGAGCTTCCAGCGCCTGATCCCACATCCCTTCGGGAAACTGTTCGCCCGAAGTGTAGTAGGCGTTGCAGGCTTCGGTGGTAATTGTGAAGCCGGGCGGAACCGGCATGCCCGTGTTAGTCATCTCGGCCAGGCCGGAACCTTTGCCGCCGAGCAAATCTTTCATCTTCCCGGTGCCTTCGGTTTGACCATCTGCAAACAGGTAAACGTACTTCGTACTCATTGCTGTTCGTTGTCTCCTAGAAAAAGTGTTGGTCAAACTGCCAGTTTGACTCGCGTGATTAGATTGTTTAGGGAATCGCGGTGCGCCTTCAATTGACCAGAGGACAAGCTGACAATTTGTCCAATCGCGAACTTGTTACATCGTAATTTCTGCCGGTCGCAATCGGCCCAAAACTTCGTAACTTCGCGGCTCGCGTTCCAGTGCGCGCGTGATCAGGCGCGTAGCGATGACGCCGATTTGTGCTAATAATTTCGGATCGCGCACTTCTTGTGCACTTGGTACCAATGAAGCTAAAAACTTTTCGGGCGGTTGCGTCAATATGCTTCGGACCGTTTTCCAGGTTGTCCGGCTTAGCTCTTCGCCCCGGCGCTCACTGCAATTCGCGCATTGCGGTGCCCCTTCGCTGGTCAGATAGACCGCCAATTCCTGCGCCAAATCTTTTTCGCAAAGGCTGCAACTTCGCCAGTCGGGGAAGAAGCCGGCCAACTTCAGCATCCAGATTTCAAAGTACCGCGAGACGGTCATCAGTTCTCCATCGCCCGCTGATTGAATCGCGGCGAGTGCGGCATTGATCAGTCGGTAGACGGCTTCATTCCGCTCGTGATCAAGCATGAACGAATCAACCAATTCGGCCCAGTACTGCATTACGCCCATCCGTTCACTGCTGATGCCAGCGACGAATTGCGATTGGATAATCTCGCAGTTCGAGATCGAAACCAGTTCTTTGTTCTCTTTTTGAAAATAGGTGAGCGAGACCTGCGTGAATGATTCGAGGCTTGCGCCAAAACGGCTGCGCAGCTTCCTTGCACCATACGCCACACCGCGAATCTTACCGGCATCGCGGGTGAAAAAAACGCAGACTTTGTCAGCTTCTTTAAGTGTGAAGGTGCGAAGCACAAAGGCTTCGGTATCGTACAGCGGCATAAAATTTCGCAGCCCTTAACAATTTGGCAGGTCGTCAAAATCACTCGAAGACAGGCTCAGCAGCGATCAGACCTCAATCAACAAAGCGCGCAGTCTAAACTGGCTTGACCAACTTCTCAACCGCCGCCAACGCCTGCGCTGAAACCCCGCGCGCTTGGAGCGTTTCAGAGCGCGTTGGCTCCAGCGCCAAGTTAGGCCTCATCTGCCTATAACTCTTGCGATCATCACGATCAGTACAAGTCCAATAAGCCACACAACGAGGGCCGCTCCAGGCGGGATGTAGTATCTAGCGCAGTACGCGAAGGTCAACGGGCCGCATACTTTTCGCTTTGATAGGAGACCACGGAGGCGGGCAGTTGTTGACCAGTCTTGATCTGGCCAATACAAATAAGCCCCTGATGACGAAGGCTCGAAGCCACGGAATCTGTTGCCGTCAGGAAACACGAATACTTCCGCCGGTGCTGGTACTTTGTATTCATTCGCAAGATCCCTAACGAAACTATGCACGTCCGTTTCGTCGCTTTCCGAATTAGGACGCTCCTCCGGATGACCGGCAATTCCGTCTTTAGCGAAGGCCGCGATAACTTCATCAGCCAGCAACAGGACTCCGGACAACGAATGCCATCCTCCGGTGATCGGCGGCCAAAAGTTTGATCTTAGAAGCATAATCGTAGGCCTAACATGTGCTGGATCGTCTATTCTCGCTTGTTGTCGCTCGAAGCTTTCGTAGGTTTTGGTTTTGTGGCCACCTTTGGTTGCGGAGTTGGAGTTGGTTCCACCATTGGTTCGGAAGCCAAATCGCGTTTATCTTTCAGCGTCACGCGCGATTTGCCGTACATCTTCGGGTGGTCGCCCGGAAAGCGTATGTTCCATACCGGGCCGCGGCGCGGATCGTCGCCTGCGCCTTCGACCACGCCCAGATATTTGCCCGACTCCGTCATGTAGGCGTGCTTTCCAACGACAGGATTTTTCGGCGGCGGTCGCATGCGCCACCAAACTCCGCCCGCGATGATGCCGCCAAGAATCATGAGGATCAGGATATGCTTGAGCATCCCGAAGAAAAACTTCCAGACTACCCACAAAAACAGGAGCGCCAACAAAGCGCCACCAGCGACCAACAGCTTGATTGTGTATCCGTCCATAAAAACTCCCCTCATTATGGCTGAGTGGACTACTTCAAATATTTGACGAGCAGCGTTGCCAGGCCGAGAAATGAAAGGAAGCCGCCGATGTCCGTGCAAGTTGTTACAAAGACGGTTGAGGCCAACGCCGGGTCAGCCTTCAGTCTTTTCAGAACAAGCGGGATGACCGTTCCCGCAATGCCAGCAATGACCAGGTTGATGATCATTGCCGCTGCAATGATCCCGCCAATCAGCAGCATCTTGATGCCAAAGCCGAACCATATCCAGACGACGATTGCGGCGACCGCCCCGTTGGCCACGCCGTTGGCCAAACCGACCAGGGATTCTTTGATTAACAGACGGCGCGAATTTTCTAGCGTTACTTCGCCCAGCGCCAGCCCACGCACGATCACCGCCAGCGTTTGCGTTGCAGCGTTTCCGCCCATTCCGGCGACGATGGATTGCAGCGAAGCCAGCACAACGACTTTTTGAATGGTGTCTTCGAACGCGTGAATGACCGACGCGGCCAGAATTGCGGTTGCCAGATTGACCAGCAGCCAGGGCAGCCGCAGCCGCACCGACCGCAGCGGCTTGCCCATGACGTCCTCTTCAGAACTGACGCCCGACAGCGCGTAGATGTCTTCGGTCGCTTCTTCGCGAATCACGTCCAGCACGTCGTCCACGGTGACGATTCCAGCCAGTTTATGCTCTTCGTCCACCACCGGCACGCCCAGCAGATTGTATTTTTCAACGACGTGCGCGACCTCTTCTTGATCGGTGTCGGTGCGGACGCTGATGACGTCCGTGCTCATTATTTTTTTGAGCGGCGTGGTTGGCGGAACCAATAGCAGTTGGCGCAAGGAAGACACGCCGACCAGATGATTGCGGTGGTCAACGACGTACAGGTAATAAACCAATTCGACATCGCTGCTGGCGCTCTGAATGTTCGAGATGGCTTCGCCGACCGTTAGGTCTTCGCTCAGGGCAAAAACGTCGGGCGTCATGATTCGTCCGGCAGTGCCCTCGGCAAAGCTCAACAACTCCTGCACGTTGGTCGAAGTCTCGATCTTCATCAAGTCGAGCAACTGTTCGCGCAACTCTTCAGGCAGTTCGGCGACAAACAGCGCCGCGTCATCGCTCGGCAATTCCTGCAGGACATGAGCAATTTCCGCCGGGGCCAGCGTCTTCAGCAGCGCCACGCCTTCTTCCAAGCTTAGCTCGCTCAAGCTGGCGGCGGCCAGCTTCGTTTCTGACTGCGCCAGCGCGGTGAAAACCGCCTTGCGGTCCAGGTCTCTCAGCGCGTGCAGCACCTGCGCCACATCAGCCGGACGGCTTTTGCGAAGCACGTTCAACGCGCGAGCCGTTGCGCCCCCACGCATCAGACGGCGCACCGAATCGAGCATCAATGAGAATTTTTGCGACTGCATAAACGACTGATGGTACAGAACCGGGAGCGGTAGCGACCGGGCGAGGGAGCGTACACTTCCTGCAGTCACCCGATCGCTACCGCTCACGGTTCTGTACCAACGTTACGTGCTCTGGTTAAAGCGGGAGGAAGTACAGTCCCCAGGCGATCAGGAAGCCGATACCGACAAAATAGCCAAACACTTTCAAGCCATATCGGACACGTTCCTGCGTGGTGTGGTGTTCTGAGGAGAGCGCCGCAAAGGCGATTGACACCAGCAAACTGAAAAGCACCAAAGCCAGAAAATGGGTCATGCCTTCCTCCCAATGCCGATATCGTAAGCGTCCATCACCGCCAGCATGTTCAGCGCTCCAGCTACGCGAAAGAACGTATTGCCATATTCAAACGTCACCTTCGCGGCTTGATCCGGCGTAATTTGAAATCCAAGATCGCCCGCCAGGCAAATGAAGTAAGGCATCCCCATTCCGACATCCAGAAAGCTGAAGAACCACGTCAGCCACTCTTTGGCATCTGGTTTGTCAAGATGGCCTTCCATTACAAAGCCCAGCGCGAACATGATAATTATGACTCCACCAACCAGCGCGCCGCGCACGAACTTGCCAAGCACAATGTGGCCGAGACCGGGCAGGATGAATCCGGCTAAACAAGCCGCAATCGTCTTCCCGGTCGACACAGGCGTCGGCGCGATAATCTGTCCTGATGTTTCGCTGTACAAATGATTCTCTCCGTCGAAGTTGAAAGGTGTGATTGAATTGAGCTGGGATTCTAAGTTTGGCTTTTGAGGGTGTCAAATCTGCTTCAACTTCTCACGGGGCATTTATAAAGAGACACGTATATTCATTGCAGCGGCTCCTCTGCTGAATCGAAATTCAAAGATTAAGTGTCATGGGATGCCAGTTTTGTACTGCTCCAACTTCCGGTAGAGCGTCTTTCGCCCGATGCCGAGCAGGCGTGAGGCTTTGGCTTTATCACCATTCGTGTATAGCAGGGTTTGATTGATCATCAGTCGCTCAACTTCGTCCATGCTCATGGGCACGTTGATCTGAATGTTTGTCGTTTGGTCAGGCGTTACCAGGGCGCGGATTGTTTCAGGCAAATCCTGTTCGGTAATGGCCCGGCCGGCTGCGACAATGACCGCGCGTTCGACACAGTTTTCCAACTCACGTACGTTCCCTGGCCACGCGTAGCTCTTTAGGATTCGCAGTGTGCGGTCAGAAATCCCGGCAACGCGCTTGCCGCTCTTCTGCTGAAAGCTTTCGATAAAATAGGCGATCAATTGTTCGATGTCGTCGCTACGTTCCCTCAACGGCGGTAGGGCGATGGGGTAAACGTTCAAGCGATAGAACAAATCGCGGCGGAATCTTCCTTCCTCGATTTCTTTCTCCAACTCTTTATTGGTTGCAGCAATAACGCGCACGTCGGTCTTAATGACTTCGTTGCCGCCGACTCGCGTGAATTCGCCATCCTGCAAAACACGCAGCAAGCTGACCTGCGCAGCCAGACTCATTTCACCAATCTCGTCCAAGAATAGTGTGCCGCCGTTGGCCTCTTCGAATCGTCCGATGCGGCGCGAGCGAGCATCGGTGAATGCGCCGCGTTCGTGGCCGAACAGTTCAGTTTCGAGTAGGGTTTGTGGGATTGCGCCACAGTTGATCTTGATGAACGGGCGCGCAGCGCGGCGGGAGTTAAATTGCAGCAGGCTCGCGATCAGTTCTTTGCCGGTGCCCGATTCCCCTTGGATCAAGACCGTTGTGTTGCTATCGGCAACAGATAAGGTCATCTCAATCGCGCGGCGGATTTTCAGGGATGAGCCGATGATGCGTTCGCCCGCGCGCGCATCATTTAACTCCCGTTTCAGCCGGATGACTTCCGCCGCCAGCCTGTCTTTTTCCAACGCAATTGCAATCTGGCTGGAAATTCCGTTGAGCACTTGCACGTCGTAATCGGAAAACTGCTTTGCTTCATTCACCCAGACCAGCGCAACGATGCCCAGCACCTTTTCTTTCACGTGGATTGGCGCGATCAACGCCGATTTGCCTTTGATGACTTGCGAGAATAGATAACGTGCAAGAGGCGAGGTGCGCGAATCTTCTAATCTCAACGTTTGGCCTTCGTCAAGCAATTCACTGACCTCTGGGTGATCCGGCAACCGCAGGGTCCGCGCTTCGCGGTACTTTGCTTCGACCGATTTGCGCAGGTCGAACCCGCGACGCGCGCGCAGTTCATCGAAATGCAGTTGTTCGCCCTGATTGTCCAAAATGGCGATGCAGCCGTAATCGGCCTTGAGCAGGTTGAGCGCGCGGTCAATGACAAAATCCGTGATCTCGTTGAAGTCTGTGCGCGCATTGATGTCGTTGGAAATTTCCAGCATCAACCGCGTGATTTCGACCTCTTTCTCTTTTTCCTGGTATAGCTGTGTGTACTGCAAGCCGATGGAAACCTGTCCGGCCAGCCATTCAACCAGCTTGACTTCGGTTTCGGTCCAGCGATGTGGCTGATGGCAATAGTGTAAACCCATTACGCCCAGCAGTTCATCGCGGAAGACAAACGGCGCGACCAGCACCGACCGCGTCCCAATCAATTGCAGTGTTGTTCGCACCCACGGCGGGAGGTTGGCCGATTGTGTGTCGTCCACCGAATAATGCCGGGCGCGAGGCAGATACTGTTTGATGGAATCGAGTGGAACCAGCGAACTAGGAATATTCAGTCCCAAGCCCGGTGCCAAATTGCTGTCTCCCAAATATTCGTGGCTGACGCGAAAGCCCCCGTCCGGCGAAGGCGTGATGACATTGCAGCGATCAACTTCCAATCGCTGGCCGACTTCGGTGACGGCGGCCTGCAAAAACTTATCAATATCAATGACGCTGGAGGCCATACTGTCGGCGTCGGGCCGGACAAAGTCCGAATTGATGCGAGTCAAAATCGCTTCTCGCGCCTCGTACATCTCGATCAGTTTTGATTGGAGTAATTCCTGCATAAGACTTTTTGGTGGCTTCAAACCGAAATAGAAGTCACAGCGCCATAATCGTGCGACAGAACCGTGCGATGAATCTGTTGTTGTTCGTGCAGCCCCAGCACTTCGTTCCAGTTGTGTTTAACCGGCAGCAGTAGTTCGGCAGTTAATTCATTGACTGCCGTTCCATCCAGAAACATCTGGTCGTGTTCGCGGTAACAGTGTGGCGGCAACATCAGGAACTCGCCTTTGAACTGATCGCGCGCGGCCAGGAAGTCCACACCGGACAATAGCCCCGCCACCGTCACGCCTTCACCAAAAAAGGTGTTCCGAACTTCCGCAACCTGCAGTCGTGTGCCGAACGTGCTGTTCATTTCATTCACAGCCTGTTTCAGCATCGGATAAAAGATCACTCCAGTTGCCAGCGTGCCGTAAATCTTTTTTGCCTGCGCAGGCGTGAATTCGCCACGCTCGCGCACCTTGCCAAGCTGCTTCATACGCTTGGCGTGCGCGTCGAAGAACTGCCGCACCATTCCAACACCGTCTTCGATCTGCGGGTAATCGTCGCCTTCGCTGCCGCGCACAATGCGGTAATGCGATTTGGGCGGAATGGGCCGCGCCGCGCGGATGTAAAACTCATCGCCTAGAAAGGCGAAAACTGTGCCCAGCCGCTTCTTCAATTCGTTTTGAATCGGCGTGACTAAATCAATAGTTTCGGCGCAAAACTCGTCGGTCACGCTAGTGAGCCGGTTGCGGTATTTGTGCTTGTCTGTAATGCCCAGTGGCACGATAGCGGTTGAAACGATGCCGGGACTTAAGTTCGCCAGATCGTAGATTGTTTTGACCAGATGCTGCCCGTCGTTAATCGTCGGGCAGAGCACCACCTGGGCGTGAATCTCAATGCCGTTCTCGATGAAGTGCTTCATCTGGGCAATGATGTCTACCTTCTTCGGATTGCCCAGCAGGTAAGAGCGCAATTCCAGGTCAGTGGCGTGAACCGAGACGTACTGCGGAGACAGCCGCTGTTCAATCATCCGCTCGATTTCCGACTTCGTAATCGTCGAAAGAGTGGAATAGTTGCCGTACATAAACGAAAACCGAATGTCTTCGTCGCGCACCCACAAGCTTGAACGTGAGCCAACAGGGTTCTGCTGAATAAAGCAGAAGACGCAATCATTGCCGCACTGGCGCGGCATCATTGGTTCGAATTCAATGCCCCAGCGTTCGCTCTCTTCTTTATCAACTTCGAGTTGCCACTCCTCGCCATCGGCTTTGATGACGTCCAGTGTCAGGTCTTCTTCTCCTGAGGTCAGAAACTTAAAGTCCAACGCATCGCGCACGCGTTTGCCGTTGATTGTCCAAACCCGATCGCCCGCCGCAAGCTCAAGCTCTGCGGCGAGCGAATCCGGTTCGACTTCAATAATTTTGATGCCTTTAGCCATTATTACAACAATTCGTCAATTGACTTGTACGCTAAGCCCTGCGATTCGGCCACCGCTTCGTAGGTGATGTGACCAGCGTAAGTATTCACGCCCGCCTTCAGGTGCTTGTCTTTATTGATCGCATCCTTGAAGCCTTTGTTGGCCAGCGTGACTGCAAAAGGCAGCGTCGCATTGGTCAGCGCGAACGTCGAAGTTCGTGGAACCGCGCCTGGCATATTGGCTACGCAATAATGCAGAACGTCGTCTATAAAATACGTAGGATTGCTATGCGTCGTTGGACGCGTAGTCTCGATGCAGCCACCTTGATCTACCGCTACATCCACGATCACCGCGCCTTTGTGCATCGTCTTAAGCATATCGCGTTTGACCAGATGCGGGGCCGACGCGCCTGGAATCAGTACCGCGCCGACAACCAGGTCGGCATTGGCGATGGATTCCTGGACGTTATAATCGTTCGACATCAGCGTCTTGATTTGTGC
>JBDSAM010000162.1:0-4867 GCA_039922135.1 Blastocatellia bacterium | reverse complement strand
TTGCGCAACCATGAATGACTAAATCCCCAAACTTTCGCGAATAAACTTCACCGTCTCTGGCTGGCGAAAGTAATTGGTGTGATGCACATCGTTGCGCGTGCCGAAATCAAAGACTCTTTCAATGCGGCTCAGCACGTTGTCGCCGTCTTTAAACAACTCCGTCATTGAACTCGTGTCTACCACCAGATCGTTGTCCTGATCGAAGACCATATCAGCGCCCAGATCAAATGCGCGTTCTTTGGGTTTGACAAAAAGCTTCCAGAATTTCCATCCAACCGGCGGCGGTTCAAAGTTGCCGATGATGGAATTGTATTCTGGCAAGGTTCCGCTTCCCTGCCGCAGAATGCGGGAAAGTTCCAGGTTGTTGCTGACGCGCGATTGTCCAGCCAAGCCAGGAATCATGGCGACTGCGGCATCAATCAGCGGTACGTTCGATGCGACGCCAGTGATGGTCGTGATCACACGGACCAAGCCGACAGCGACCGTCATAAATGGCGCGCCCACCCCAGCAACTGTGCCGACTGCCGTACCGGCGACTTCCAGCGCGCGTCCGACGTTGGTGATGAAGTTAAGCGCGGCGCGCAAGCGTGGCGGCGAGGCAAGACTGGTTCCGCCCAGCGGCGAAGCGACAGCGACGACTTTGCCCGGCGTTATGCGCCCGTGATTCAACCCCTCCAGCCACCAGCGCGTGACCAGCCCACCGCGGCTGTGGCAGATGACATCAATCATCGCCGGACAATCGCCGAACAACCGCGCCATATCCAGCGCGTTGATTACCGGACTTAACGACAGCGTGGGATGATTAAACGCAAAGACCGCGTCGTATTTTTTGTTTGCGCCATCCAGCAGATCGCTCAGCAGCTTCTGGCCGGCGGCGCTGGCCTGCAATTCGCCCAGGGTGTTTTCGGCATTGCTGAACGTGCCGTGAATCAAGACCAGCGCGCGTTTCGTGGCCGTGGGCTTTTCGATCTTTTCCAGCACAGCCTTCTTTTCGCCGCCGCCAGCGTTGACCAACCGGACGCGATGCAGGCCCTGATTGGGCGTCAGCTTTTCGTCCAACGTCACCAGCAGGCCGCCAACTTTGTTCGGTTCCAGCTTCTCAAATTCGTATTGCCTGACCACCCGGCCAGAGATAATGGCGGCGCCTGCGCGACCGAAGCGCCGACCGCTAGCACTAACTAAAACCGGGCGGTCTTCCCAACGCAACACGCCATCTTCTTCGATCAGCGTGATCGCATCCTGATTGGGCGCGGCGCTGCGCGGGCGGCGGCGGCGAAAGTCGCTGATGCTGGGCGCTGTTTCTGGCTTGCGCAGTTCCAGACTGTCGGCAGTGGCATCCAGATATTTAAGTGAATTATCCATCGCCGCCTGATCGGCCTCTTGTTCAAGTGGTGTCTCTTGGGTTGCCATCTTCGTCACCTCAGAGCCTATGTACAGCCGACTGTCAGTCGGCTTGGGGTCTTGGTCAGTAGCCCTTTCGAGGAAACTACAGCCGGCTAACAGCCGACTGTACATTATCGTCCTCGCAATGGAATGGGCGTCACCTTGCCGCGTGATTCATAAATGTCCAGCATCGAATGGAAGTCAGCGGCCGATTGCAGGTTCTTTGCGCCTTCGTCAATCGCTTCCCAGAACGCGCCGCGCCGCGTCAACCAGGTGCTTTCCAGCGGCACCAGCTTCTGCTCTCGCACTTTCTGCAGAATCAGGCCGTACAGATTCCGGTCGCGCTTCTTTTCGAAGTACCAGGCATAACGCGGCACTTCGCGGCTGCCTGCATCTTCGCTGAAGTGTGCCGGCGGAGCATCAGCAGCAGGATTCGCGACGCGACTGCCTTCGACAGACTCTTTGAATTCCTCGCGATATTTGTCGTTGCGCCAGTAACCAACAAACGCGTGGCCGTTGAGCAGAAAGATGACCGGATAGATTTCGATGTATTCCAAACACGAAGCCAGCAGCAACGTTGTGTCAATGCAGGTGCCGCGTCCGCCATCCATCACCTCAGACGGAGGACGCAGCCGTTGCGACGCGGTGGAATAAGTCGGCGGCGGATTGATGTAAGCGATGCTGGAATCGTAAACCAGCGTCGCCCACAAAGCGCGCACTTGATCGTCTACGGCTTCGGCGGCAATTTCGGGCTGCTTGCCTTGCGATTCATCGAAGCTTTGATACCCATCAAACCCCGCATTGCCATCATCGCGCAGCGTCATCAAATAGCGCTGCGCCGAATCCACGATGCGGCGCACCACAGGGTCTCGCGGTAGCACAAACGACGGCAGCCAGATGCGATCTACATCGTCGTCGCGCCACTGATCCAGCGGCAGCAGCGTGGTTGTGAATGTCTGACTGTAGATTTTGAAATCCCCCCAAGTGACTTTCACGGCCAGCGAAGTGCGCACGCTTTCGGACAGATTGGCCCAGGCGGCATGCAACAGCGGCACGCGAATCTGGTCGCGCAGGTCCAGCAGCGACTCTTTCAGATCGAAGGTCGCCGAATAGTTCGCGCTCTGTTCGCCGACATAAAGCGTAATATCAACGCCAATCTGTTCGGCCCTGCCCTGCTTGTACTTGTTGATCTTGAAGGTGCGGAAAAGCGGGCGGTTGTTGTGCAACGCCGAGTAGTTGAATTCTGTGAAAGGCTCGGCTTCGACTTGCAACATCTCCGCCGCTTCGCTTCTATCGGCTGGCTTCAGCAGTTGCTCTTTCTCCGCGCTCAATCGTTTCGCTTGTGCCGACGGAGCCGCAGTGGGCGAGTAAGAAAATGATAGGGCCCTAGTCCCACGCGCCTTGCGGGTTTGCGGCGCCACCTGTTTTGCTATTTGCCCGGGCAGCAATGAATGATCGCTCCACAGCACGATTCCAGTGCCGTTCAAATTCGCAGGCTGATCGCGCAACACCTGACAGGCGGCCTGGAACGATTCCAGCATTTTCCATTCGGACTTCCAGGTTTGATAGAACGTGCTGAAAAACAATTCGGCCAGGCTGTCATCGAATTCATCCTGAAATCCGATGGCCGCGCCCGCGCCTTCCGCTACGGCCAGCGCGCAGATGCGTGAGGCGGAGTTGTACAGGTTGCACCCGACCAGCAACGGTTTGGTCTGGCCCGCGTTCAGCGCACGGGCCAGGGTTTCGGCGCTGACAATCTGAATATCGTTCCTTTCGCCCGCCATCAGATAACCGTCGCGATTATCGGCAGATTCCTGCGAGGTCAGATTCGACCACTGATGTGCGTCGAAGCCTGCCAGATGAATCACGTCGGGGCTTTCCTGGCTGACTGTCTTTTCCAACAATCCTGCGGTGAGGTCTTTGAAGAGCTGGAATTTGAGCGAATCCAGACTGGATTCGACCAACCGGCGTTCAGCGCTGAAGTTGTATTCGCTGTTCAATTTTCCAGGCGTACTTTCAACGTACAAGACCGAAGCCGGCTTGCGGTCTTCAGACGCGTGGCGGCGATTCAGATGGCGCACGACCGTCAGACGGCCCGTCGGGCGAATCATGCGCGTTGCCGCGCTCAGCAGATATTCCCAGGGGATGATGCGCGCTTCCCAGCCGATGGTTTCGCTTTCAAACGGAATGGCGACTTCGATGATGCGCGCGGCGGCAATGCGTTGCAGGTCTTTTTCGGTCAGCCCCAACATCAGCAATTGCGCGTATGCCGTCTGATCCTTTTCGTCGCGCGTCTGTTTCGCATCGGCCCACCGGCGGCGGTTGCGCACAATCGAACGCCACTGCATCGCCGCCTTCTGCAGCCTGACGCCGCACGCCAGCGTGATTGGCTGATCGCCATTGTCCGTGCGAAAGGCGACCAGCGGCCCCATCGGTTCGCTTGCCGGTTCTTCCGCTTTCTTCGCTGATGTTTTTTTCGTCGCGGGTTTGCGCGCAGGCATACGTTGACTCCTTTTAAATTCGCTGAGTGATGCTGGTGCCATACAGGGAACGGTAGCGGCCTGCTGGCTTCGTGACGCGCTCATTGTAAAGCTGCCAGGTCACTACTGCTCCTTTTACCGTACCAATATGCGCTGACCGTAATACTTCACCCTTCCAAAATCGGTCAAGCGTTGTCATCAACTTTCTGACGCCTTCTCAGCGTGGAATAAGCGATTAAGCCCCCAGCGGTCATCCCCAGTAAATCGCATTGCAGATCGTTCGGCGTGTCGTACGGGCTGTGAATGCGCATTCCCGGTTGCGGATGCATGTATTTGTCATCCCACAGTTCAATGACTTCATAAAAGCCGGAGATGGCGAACATCGTCGTGATGGCAAAGAACGTCACCAATCCCAGCGGCAGCCGGTAGCCAAATCGCTTCAAGCCTTCGTTCAGCAGCCAGACCATGACCGGCACGGTCATCGCCGGAATCGCCGTATGCGTGAATTCGTCGTACTGCACGTATTTGTATTTCACGCTGTACCAACCGAACAGATTGCCTAAACCATCCAGTGCTACCGAGCCATAAACCAGCGCCAGCAAAACCATGGGAATCTTCATGGCGAAGCGATGTTTGACGTAAAAATAAATTGCCCCCAGCCAGGCAATGCAGATCGGCGTCGTGTACCAGATGCGCAGGTATGCCATCTTTAGCAGGAAAATAGTTCCCCACAGCAACAAGCCAGTAACGATGACGACATCCAACCAGATTGGCCAACTAGACTGGCGAACCGAAGGGCGTGCGATTGTTTGACCCATCATTTCCTCCGTCTAAATCGAAGCACAATAACATTAGGACAGACGTTGGTACGGAACCGGTAGCGGTAGCGACCTGGTGTTCCAAGGGACGCCTTACGAATCTACTCGGCCGCTACCCCTCACGGCTTCCGTAGCGATCTATATGCAAAGCACACCAAGATGTGGATTGGCGCCGGTACGGAACCG
>JBDSAM010000161.1:0-11512 GCA_039922135.1 Blastocatellia bacterium | reverse complement strand
CGAGGAGAACTTTTTGAGAATCACACGTGTTTACACTAAGACCGGCGACGCTGGCGAAACTTCGCTGGTGGACGGCAGCCGCGTCAGCAAGAGCGATCCGCGCGTGGCGGCTTACGGCGATGTGGATGAACTGAATTCCCTGCTCGGTCTGGCGCGGGTGGGGCTACAGGACCAGCAACTGGACGAGGCGCTTGGCAAAATCCAGAACGAGTTGTTCGTTGTGGGGGCGGATTTAGCCAGCCCGCTGACGATTCAGGTTCCGCGCGTGGATGAAGAGCATATTGCCGAAATGGAGCAGTTGATTGACGCGCTGCTGGAGGAACTGGAACCGCTGCGCGAATTTATTCTGCCAGGTGGCGCTCAGTTCGGCGCAACACTGCATCTGGCGCGGTGTGTCGCGCGGCGTGCTGAACGTGTCATTGTTGCATTGACCGCGCACGACGAAATCAATCCGCACGCGCTGACTTATCTGAACCGGCTGTCAGACTTATTATTCGTGATGGCCCGCGCAGCCAACCATCGCGCGGGCGTCAAAGAGCAATCGGCGAACTTCAGCCAGCGCGGGAAGAAGTGAGACGGGGAGACGGGAGGATTGAAAGTTCGACACAACAATTTCCGGTAAGCAGTCGAATATAAAACTCGCCCCGTCCCACAGTGCCTCCGTCTCTCTGTCCCCCATCCCCCGCTCCCAAACGTATGAGACAAATCCTGATCTTCAGCGCAATCTTTCTTGCCGTCCCGCTGGCGCTGTTTGTGCCATTCACTGGCTTGATCAGCTATGTCAGCATTGCCTACGTGCGTCCGCACGAATGGGCTTATATGCCAACCGCGCCGGTTTCAATGGCGGTGGCTGTGGCGACGCTGATTGGCTATGCCATCTTCGAATTGACTCGACGCGCGCCGCAGTTGATCCCGAACGCGCTGCTGGTGGTGTTGTGGGCGCAGATTTCGCTGGCTACAGTCTTTGCGCATTCTTCGGTTGAACTGGCGCAAGGCAAATGGATCGAATTCACCAAAACGATTTTGATTGCTCTGCTGATGACGGCGATGGTGGATTCAGAAAAGCGCGTGCGGTGGTTGCTGCTGGGCACGATGGGAGCCATCGGTTTTTTGGCCTTTCGGTCAAACCTGGGAATTCTGCTGGCCGGGGGGCAAACGCGCATCTTCGGTCCCGGCGGCGCATTCGAAGACAACAATGATTATGCGCTGTTACTGAACGTCGCCGCGCCGATTGCGTTTTATGTGGCGCGTGGCGAAACCAACAGTTGGACGAAACGAGCCTGTTATGCGCTGTCGGTAATGATGATGATCACCGTGCTTTTCACGCTGTCGCGCGGCGGCTTCCTTGGGCTGTGCGTCATCGCACTGGGATTGGCGGCAAAATCAAAATACAAAGTTACGGGATTGCTTGCCGTCGTTCTGATCGGTTCGATCGGCTTCGCGCTGCTGCCCGATCGAATTGCCGAACGCGTCGGCACCATTCGCACGGCTTCGGAGACGGATCAGTCGGCCCAGATGCGGTTTGATTCGTGGTGGGTGTCGCTGCAAATCATCGGGGACCATCCGTTGCTGGGCGTGGGGCCGCGAAATATGCTGGGGCTGTACAGCCGCTATTTGCAGACCGAAAACACTCGCGTCGCCCACAACTCATTTTTGCAGATGGCGGTTGATGCCGGGCTGCCGGCGCTGCTGATGTTTCTGGCCGTGATTGTGTTGAGCTTTCTGCGGCTGCGGCGTGCGCGACACGTGATGAAGGCGCGCGCGCCGGATTCGCGGCTGATTGCCTACTCCCATGGACTGGAGATTGCGCTGTTCGCCTACTTTGTTTCAGGCAATTTTCTCAGCCGTCACGATCTGGAATTGATTTACGAGGTTTTCGCATTGGCGACAAGTTTCCACGTGCTGGCGCGCAATACGGGACACGAATCCGACGCACGAGAGACCGCCGGAGGCGAGGCGCTCTCGTTTCTGGCCAAACCAGCGGCGGAGAGCCTATCTTGACTCCACCAAGTGTATTGAAGAGACTGGCGGCAATGTGGCGTAAGTTCCTTAACCTATCCGCGCGGAATCGTGTGGAAGTGACGTTGCTCATGGCTCTACTCATTTTCAATGGAGCGACCTTGGGGCGCGTTCCGGCGTGGCTTAATGATGACGACGGCGCGTATGCCTCCGCCGGCTATCAGTTCTGGAGGACGGGCGAACCTGGAATACCGGGCTATCGCGACGTGGCAGGGTTCGAGCGGCACGTCTGGTCGTTCGGGCGTGTGGGTGCAGCCGTTCAAGGTGTTGCGATGCGTTTTGCCGGGGTATCCGCATTCACCGCGCTGTTGCCTTCTTTTTTGGCTGGCATTGGATTAGTCCTGGTTACCGCTGAATTGGGCGCTGTGTTGTGGGGCGCGGCCACAGGCCGTCTGGCGGCGCTGCTGCTAGCAGCGTCGGGGAAATTCTTTCTGGCCTGCCACGGCGCGCGACCGGATTTGTTGCTCGCCTTCTGTTTTATCACGGCGCTCTGGCTGGCAGCTTCGGCTCCGGCGGGCGAGCCTGAGCGCAGATTGCTGCTCGCGGGGCTGGTGATGGGCATTGCCTGCGATGTTCACCTCAACGGATTTTTGCTCGCACCCGTGCCGCTGTTCTTTTGGCTCCTGCTGCGCGCGGAAGAGACCCGCGTGCGATGGCGCGCTGCAGTGGTCTTTATTGGCGCGGGCGTGCTCTGTGCCTTCTTCTGGCTATTGATTCATTACTGGTCTCACCCAGCGGAGTTCCGCTTTCAGGCAGGCATAGATGTCGAGGGGTTGCGGGTAACGCAGTTGGGAGTGCTGGGCGCGCTGAAGGCCGAAATCAAAAGGTACACCGATTGGTTCTGGGCCGCGCGTGGTCATCGCCACATGCTGGAAGGTTTGCTTGTTCTGGGAGGCCTGGTGTGGACATTGAAACGCGAGGGGCGCACGGGGCGCGCATTGGCGGGCGCTTGGGGTTTGATCTTTTTGATTGGCGCGGCGCTGATGAACAATCCGTTCGGCTGGTATTTGATCTTTGTCTGGCCGCTCTTCGCCGTGTGGATGGCGCGCGCTCTGGTGGCCTTCCCTGCACGGCGAATCGCGCAGTCGGCGCTGGCGCTGCTGCTGGCTGCGTATCTGGTCAATTTGGGTTTATGGCATTTCAAAGCGAGTAAGGAAATCCCTCAGTCCGCGCGACTGATCGAGTTGCGGCGGTTGATTCCCGCCAATGTCCCCGTCTTGGCCAACGGCGCGTTGTGGTTCGCCTTCTGGGATCGAGATTACACTGACGATTATTATTTGACGCTGCGCGCACTGACCGCTGCCACGCGCCCACCATCAGAACCGACTGGCTGGGGCGCGGAGCAGCGACGGCGCGGTTGGCGGTACATTGTGGCATACGGTTATCTTCGCCGTATGCTGGATGCTGAAGTTCCGCTCAGCGAGATGCTCTCTGACCCTATCTGGGGCAACCGAAAAGAGGAAGTCGAGCAGGCCCGCAGCTTCGCGCTCGAACATTGTTCCGTCATACACCGCATTCCCGGCTGGGCAGATACCATCCTGGTTCTGCGGGTGAATGACGCGACAGGAGATTGACGGCGACATGATCAAAAGCAATGGAGCTTCGCACTTCAATTACAGGGGGCAGGATGCCCGCGCTCCCAGGTATTCCATGAATTTCAAGCAGAACCGGAATCATTTTCTTTCATTACTCCTGCTGATGCTCTTTGCGGCTGTCTGTCTAAGTTTTGTCAGTGCCCAGCCGCAAACTCAAAATGCTTCGCCCATACTATTCACAGAAATCCCGGCGAAAACCAGTGGCATCACCTGGGTTCACGACAATGGCCGTTCGCCTGAACGCCAGTTGCCAGAAACCTGCGGCGGAGGTGGGCTGTTCTTCGATTTCGACAACGACGGCTGGCTGGATGTTTATCTGGTCAACAGCGGCCCGTCGGATTTTTACAAACCTGTCAAGCCGCCGAAGAACGCGCTCTACCGAAACAACCACGACGGCACGTTCACTGAAGTGACGGAAAAAGCAGGAGTCGCTTGCGGGCAAGAAGGGGATTTTGGAATGGGCGCGGCAGCGGCGGATTTCAATGGTGATGGCTGGCAGGATCTGTACGTGACCAACTACGGGCGCAATCGGCTTTTTCAAAATAACGGCAATGGCACTTTCACCGACATCACAGAAAAAGCTGGGGTCGCCGCGCCAAACTGGTCAACCTGCGCGACGTGGTTCGATTACGACAACGATGGCAAGCTGGATTTGTTTGTCTCCAGCTTTGTGCAGTACAGCGCATCAGGCAGCCTGTTTTGCGGCGATAACAAACAGGGGCGGCGTTATTACTGCATCCCGCGCGTTTTCAAACCACGCCCTAGTTTCCTTTTCCATAATGAAGGCAACGGCAATTTCAGCGATGCCAGCAAAGCGTCCGGCATCGCCAATACTCTTGGCAAATCGTTTGGCGCGGTGGCAACCGACATCAACAACGACGGGCTGATGGACTTATTCGTCGCCAATGACACGACGGCCAATCACCTGTTCGTCAATAAAGGCGGCGGCAAGTTTGAAGAAATTGGCTTGGCTTCGGGCGTAGGTTACAGCGATGCGGGCAGCCCGCGTTCGGGAATGGGCGTGGATGCGGCGGATGTTGACGGCGACGGATGGCAGGATTTGTTCGTCGCCAACATTGATCAGGAACTGTTCAGCCTGTATCGCAACCAGAAGGATTTGACCTTTCTGGATGAACCGGGCGAGATCGGACAGGTAACTCGGCTGCTGAGCGGTTGGGGATTGAAGCTCTTCGATTTCGATAACGATGGCGACCCAGACTTGTTCCTGGCAAACGGCCACCCGGACGATATGGTCGAGACGCAGGCTTCGCGCGTGAAGTACAAAGAGCCGTTGGTGCTGTTTGAAAACGTCAATGGCAAATTCAAAAACATCAGCGCCCAATCGGGCGACGTTTTCAAGAAAGACTTCCCGGCGCGCGGCGCATCATTCGGCGATTTCGACAACGACGGCGACATTGACATCCTGATCATCAACAACGGCGAAGCGCCCGTGCTGTTGCGCAACGACGGAGGTAATCGCAATCACTGGCTTGGACTTCAGTTGGTGGCGACGAAGAGCAATCCGATGGCCGTCGGCGCGATCATCACCTGGACAGCAGGCGGCGTGAAGCGGTCGCGGTTGAAGACCAGCGGCGGCAGCTACCTGTCGTCGCACGATCCGCGCGAAATTCTGGGGATTGGTAAAGCCGACAAGATCGAAAGTTTGGAAATCAAATGGCCCAGCGGCAAGATAGATAAGATTGCAAATCCGCCAATCAATCAATATGTGAAGATTGTAGAAGGTGAGGGCCAAGCCAAAGCCATAACCGCATCCGTCAAGTGAAATTCGGCCACGAATCGCACGAATAGCCACGAATGAGACTCCAATTGGATTTCATTCGTGGCTATTCGCGCGATTCGTGGTTGCTTCCTATTCACCCACTACTTCGTCAATCTCGGCAAGCAAGTCAGCATCGGCATCCGCCGGGCGTGCGTAATACCACCAGTTCTTCTTCGGCGTCCAGCCTTCTTCTTCGGCGACTTCATCGCTCCACAAACAGACGGCGGTTCGCGTGGTCAGACTTTTCATCTGATCGTCGGCGCGCTGGACGCGGTCTTCGTACTTTTGCAGATCGGTCGGCGAGGCGACGGCGAATGCGCCATCCAGCAATTGCCGCGCGTCCAGATCGTTGAGGTATTCATCCAGGCTGAGTACGTAGCCGATTTCAACCGCCTGAACAACTTTTTCCCAAGCGTCCACCAACCCCGGCAGCCCTTTTTCGATGATGTGAAGGCCGCTGCCTCGTTCGCGCAAAAAATCGCGCACTGCATCATTACTCATCGTGTTACTCCTTTTCCGGCTTGCCTGCTGGTCGCTTACTCTGCCGCCGGAAATAGTTCTCTCCATCATTTGGCTTGAAGAACGTACGAATCGTCAGGTCAGAGTCGAAAGCCAGGAATGCGCCGCTCTGCCGGTCAAATCTGGTCACCACGCCGTCAGCACGCCGGACTTCTAAAACATCTCCACCCGCCGGGCGATCACGAAGCTGCTGAGCTAGCCGCAAGTATTCTTCCCTGCTGATCGAATTGAATTCAGCCCCGTGTTTGTCGTAATGGTCAAGAAATTTTTGACGCGTCGCAAAGCCGATCCCGGCGTTTGCCCTCGTAGGACTGGCCTGTGAACCAGCGCCTGTGCTGATTCGCGCTGGCATAAGCGGCGGATGGACAGATTGACGGCAAGCGGTATTTAGCAAAAGTAACAGCGCCGACAGTAAACCAAGCGCCGCTTTAAGGCTGAATCGAAGACCACGCTGGATTGTGAAAGGAATTGAGCGGCACATAAAACAAAGACGAGTGACAAAAACCGGCGTCACTCGTCATGCGATCATCTCGTTGAGTCCGGTCACTGCTTCCGGTTTAACTTAGCGAACCTGCATCGGTGATCCTCCGCCTAAACCGCCCAGATTGGCGAACGGGCTGGTCGGTTCGGCAGCGGGAAGTTGATCTGCCTTTTCCGGCGCCAGCACAGTCAGTCTGGAAACAGCACTGGTGCCTAGGGCTGTGCTGCGGATGTCTTTGTTGCTCGCGATGTTGAAGTAGAGATCAGCCGCTTCCTTAGTTTTGCCGGTTGTCTCGTAAACGCGCGCCGTATTGAAATCAATCAATGCGACGGAAACACTGCCGGGCTTGGTCTTCAGCTTTTGGTATTCGGCAATTGCTTCATCGTTCTTGCCCACTGCTTCGTATCGCTGCCCCAACGCCAGCCGCGCTTGTCCGCTGACATCGGAATCTTTCTGCGACAAATCCTTCAGCGTAGCCTCGGCTTTATCGGGCTCAAAAAAGAGTTGATGCGTCGCAGCGTAATAACGCCCCAAATCACCGTAATAAGACGAATAGTCATTTGCTGCTTTGGCAAAAGCGTCATACGCCTTGTGATGCTTTTCATCTTCGGATGTGGCGTAGAAAGTAGTCGCGTTCGGCGGGATGGGATTTGCCACTTGGGCATCGTTCCAGCGAAACGCTTCCGCCAAGGCTTCTGCCGCGTTGTTCGACCGGCGTGATAAAACCATCCAGGTGATCCAAGCCACCGCAGCCACCACGACCGCGATTGTCAGCCACTTCAAAATTGGGCGTGAATTGCCTTTCGCCCAGGCGCTGGTGGACACGTATTGCTGCATTAATGGATCGCGCTTCAATTGCTGCGCGGAAACTCGCCCTTTAGCCAATGTAAGACTCCTTCAGAATGAAAATTGGGGCCGTGAGGAAGACGGGAAAATAGCGGTCAGGATTTTTTATGTCAAGTCGGTGGCCGGGGGAGGGCTCACGGATTAGTTCTGCGGCGCACGATAACCGGGGCGCGTGCGAGCAGCAAATCCCGGACGCTTGATTTCAACTTTTACGTTGCGCCACTTGCCATCATGCTTTTCATTAGAGGGATAGTAGGCAAGCGAATACTGCGTGTGCAGCTCCGCCGCAATCTGGGAATAAACCGCATCAAGCTGCTGAAGCTGTCTGACCGGATAGACGTGCCCACCGGTCTTATCGCCCATCTCGCGCAATTCCCGCCGCGCCGACTCATACAGACGATGGTTAATTTCCGCGCGTTCCGTCCGCGGCATCGTGCAGTGGCCTTGTCCGTCCAGATAAGAATCCAGTTTGAGGCGACCGCTTTCTTTACGGCCGCTATATTTTGAATATTTCCGCAACTGCTTCTGTGAAAACTCAAAATGACTTTCGTCACTGCAATCGCGCACCATCCCGGCTTCGGTAAAGCTCTCGGTATCAAGCTCCAGGAAGTAAAGGCTGGCACCCGCTTTTTCCAGCAGCGGCAAAATCTGTTCGTAGGTTTGATAGCCGTATGAATCAACGCCATCGGTTAATGCGATCACGGCCTTGCGTCCTTCGGATTTCATCAACACATCTGCAAACGTCAGTTGCAACGCATCATAAAATGATGTGCCTGAACCGGGGCTGAGCAACGAAAGCGCACTCTCAACCTGATCATGATTGGCAGTTAAATCCTGAAGCAGTTCCACTTGTTTATTAAATTGCACCACGGCAACACGGTCCTGCGGACGCAGCTCATCCAGAAACCGCAGCGCTGATCGTCGCATCAATCCCACATCATCACGCGTACTGCCTGACGTATCAATCAACAAAACCAGATTGAACGGGACATCAGTGGTCAGGAAGGTGGAAATTTTTTGTCGTACGCCGTCTTCATACACAGCGAAATCTTCGGCCCACAATCCATCGCCTGCTATCGCTGCGCTGCGTTTGCCGTCGCGGTTAGTGACCGCCACGGCAAGCGTAACCAGATCGGTATCCAACCGAATCGTCGCCATCTGCTCTTCTTTCTGCTGCCCTTGCCGCTTTTCCTGCGCAAAGGCCGTTGAAGATGCGAGCAGCAGGCCCGCCATGAGAACAGCAAGCGTTTTTTGAAGAGTTTTGACGACCGGCATGGTTGGTCTCCTAGCGTTTGTGAGGGCGACCAGCAGTATAGCCGAAGATATATTTCACGCAACGCGAGCGGTAGTGTCTTGACACGTCTTGGGAGCAGCCGCTAAGATGCGCCCTCGCTTAAAAGGGGCTTAGGCACGTACAGTCAATGGTAGACGGTCACCCTTACAAGGTGAAGGTTGTGGGTTCGAGCCCCACCGTGCCTATCACCGAATTTGAGCGAGTTTGATAATGCGGAGTCGTAGTTCAGTTGGTTAGAACGCCGGCCTGTCACGTCGGAGGTCGCGGGTTCGAATCCCGTCGGCTCCGCCATTTCATCGTACTAAAAAGATCATATCTCTATTTTGCCGCTTGCCACACGCGAGCGGCTTTTCTGTTTTTGGCAATGAGAGTTTCTCTATGCTTCTGATCGAAGACGCGTTAAAGATCATTCTGGAACGCACGCCACCATTGGATGAAGAGGAAGTTTTGCTGGGGGCATCAATCGGTCGCGTACTGCGGCACGATGCGATCTCTGATCTCGACCTGCCTCCATTTGATCGAGCGCGGATGGACGGATATGCCCTGCGCGCTTCGGACGTGGAAGGCGCGACCGAAGACCGTCCGGCTCGATTACGTGAAATCGGTGAAGCGGCTGCCGGATACTCTTTCAATGGTGTTGTCGAAGCAGGCCAAGCGGTGCGGATTATGACCGGTGCGCCTGTGCCCGCCGGAGCTGATGCAGTTCAAAAGATTGAAGTCATCAATGTGCGGGGGGGGCTGGGTGGTGGCTGGATTGAAGTTCAAGAGGCCGTCAAGCCGGGACAGTTCATCACGCCGCGCGGCATCGAAGCCCGCGCTGGCGATGTGATGGTCAGGGTGGGCGAACGCATCACCCCTGCCGTGGCTGCCGTGCTGGCCAGCTTCGGCCACGCGCGCGTGAAGGTTTCGCGTCGCCCGCGCGTTGCGCTGCTTTCAACCGGGACGGAGTTGGTAGAGGTCGAAGAAAAACCTGGCCCATCGCAGATTCGCAATTCCAACACCTATTCGCTGGCCGGTTATGCCGAAGCAGCAGGCGTGGAGGTTATCAGTCGCGGCATTGTTCGTGATGATTTCGACGCGACACGCAAGGCGATTGCCGATGGTTTGGCCGAAGCCGATGTAGTGATGTTGTCGGGGGGCGTTTCGATGGGCGATTACGATCTGGTCAAACCCGCGTTGCGCGAACTTGGCGCGGAAGTGTTCGTCGAAAAAGTGGCAATGCATCCGGGCAAGCCGACGGTTTTTGCCAAGCTCGGCGAGAAAATCATCTTTGGCTTGCCAGGAAATCCCGTGTCGGTGGCAGTTTCGTTTCATCTGTTTGCGCGCCCCGCGCTGCTGAAAATGCAAGGCGCAAATCGGATTCATCTGTCGCGCCTCTCGGCATACGCAGCTCGACCGGTGAAAGGCGCACCGCCACGTCGCAGCCACCAACCTGGACGGCTGACCATCCGCGATGGGCGTGCCGAAGTTGAGCCGTTGAAATGGAGCGGTTCGTCCGACTTGGTAGCGTTTATGAATGCCGATTGCTTGATCGTTGTGCCGGAAGATCGCGCCAGCTTTGACGAAGGCGATTTAGTCGAAGTGATTCTGCTACACCGCTAAACCTCAACTCTTAAGTTTCCACTCTGTTATGTCTGAACAATTCATGCCACAACTTTCGCAACTCCCCAGTCTTTCCCATCTGGATGCAGAAGGCCGCATCCAGATGGTGGATGTCGGCACCAAAGCCACGACCAATCGCACTGCTGAAGCCAGCGGCTTCGTCAAGATGTCGCCCGCCACCGTTGCCGCCATTCGCGAGCGCCGCACGCCCAAAGGCGATCCGCTGGAAGCTGCGCGGCTGGCCGGAATTATGGCTGCCAAACGCACGGCGGAATTAATTCCTCTCTGTCATTCACTGGCGCTGTCGCACGCCGATGTGCAGATCAAGCTGACCGATGATGGCGCGCGGATTGACACTACGGCTTCAACCAGTGCACAGACGGGGGTCGAGATGGAAGCGCTGACAGCAGCTTCAGTTGCGGCGTTGACGCTTTACGATATGTGCAAGGCAATTGATCGCGAGATGACGATCACGGACATCCGGCTGGAACGTAAAACTGGCGGACGATCAGGCGAGTGGAAGAGAAGAGACTGAGCAATAAGGACTGAGAACTGAGCCAACTTTGGCTCAGCACTCAGTCCTTATTGCTCAGCACTAAAGATTCGGCAGCTTCAGCGTTTCCAGCACCACGTTCAGCGAGCGGTCGGCGATGTCGCGTGTGCGTTCGCTCCAGCCCATCTGTTCGCGGTTCTGTTCATAATCGCGGCGAACTCGCTCTTTCAGCCGTTCGATGTAATCCGGCGGGTTGGGCGAATTGGCAATCGCGAAATCCAGTTCTCGATAGGCGTTATGAATCGTCATCAGCCATTCCGAGGCTTGATATTCAGGGGTTCCAGGGTCATGCGTGAATTTGGCAGTTGGCATTTTTCTTTTAAGCTCCGTCTCGTTTTTGAATTTTGAAAAGTAACACCCGCTCCCTACCGGTCGCGGGGCACTGACTTTAGCTTCGATCTGCCAACAGCGTTCGCGCCATTTGCGCGTACGTGTCAACGGCATTAAGCATATCCTGTTTGGCAATGTATTCGTGCGCGGTGTGCGCATCGTGAATGGAACCGGGGCCAAACAGCATCGGCGTTCCCCAGTTCGTCAAACATGGAATGTCCGTCCCGAAGCGCACCACGCTGGTGGGAATATCAATTCCCTTCACCGTATGCGTACGAACCGGCGGAATCGAAAATCCGCGTTTGAGTTCCGCGCGTCCGCCAACAACTTCCACAATTCTTTCGTACAATTCATCCGGTCGATTGACGGTCCGGAACATCACTTCGCTGGCGGCAAAATCGGCAACGACATTGGGCCGACGACCTCCGCTGATCGTGCCGATGTTGTAAGTCGTCGGCCCCAACTCCGCGCTCGACGGCCATTCAGCGCAGCG
>JBDSAM010000160.1:0-4313 GCA_039922135.1 Blastocatellia bacterium | reverse complement strand
CGATTGCCACGGCAGTTCAATATCTGCTGTTGATCATCGGATTCGTTATGGCGCTGACTGCTGCTGGATTTGACCTGAACCGGCTGACGCTGTTGACCGGAGCGTTTGGCGTTGGGATTGGCTTTGGTTTGCAGAACATCATCAACAATTTTGTTTCGGGCTTGATCCTGTTGTTCGAACGCCCTGTGCAGGTGGGCGACGCCGTGCAGGTTGGCGCTACTTCGGGCGACATCACGCGCATCGGCATTCGCTCTTCCACAATCAGCACCGCTCAGGGCGCTGAAGTCATCGTCCCGAACGCCAAGCTGATCTCGGACGAAGTGACCAACTGGACCTTGTCGAATCAAATCCGGCGCGTCGAAGTGTCGGTCGGCGTGGATTACGAATCAGACCCGACGCAGGTAATCAAGCTGTTGGCCGGAGTCGCCAAATCGAATCCAGATGTACTAGACGAACCGTCGCCGTTCGCGCTGTTCAAAGGCTTCGGCGACAACGCCCTGGAATTCGAGTTGCGATTCTGGGTGGCGTTTCAGTCCCACATAACGGTCAAAAGCCAAGTTGCAGTTGCGGTCGCTACTGCTTTACGCGAAGCCGGCGTCAGCATATCAACCCCGCAACGCGATCTGCGTGTCACGCTGGTTGATGGCGAGTTGAAAGACGCGCCACCGCCACCGCCGGATGCGCCTGCCAGTTAAGGTCAGAGCATCTTTCTCCAATCGCTCGCCGGGACAATCGCCTTCAGCCGCTGTCCGCTCTCTTCGCTCAGCAGATCGCAGGCAATTAACCGGTCGGCTTCATATTCTTCAGACGGGCTGCGTTCCAGCAGCGCTGCCAGCTTTTCCGTAGGGCAACGCAAGGCGTAGGCGACCAGCGCGTCGCGCCGGGCGTCGAACTCCTGGAATGTTTGCGCATCCTGCCAGCGGTGCTCTTCGCAGGCGCGCAAAAAATCCTTGGCGCGCCCGTTTCGATCCTCAGCAAAAACCGTCACGGCAAAGTGAGCGTATTGATGCTCTTCAAATCCGCCGCCGCATACCGGACACCGCTGCAACATTCGGCATAGTTCACGCGCTGTCACATCCTCGGCCTGGTTTCCATCCATCGTCAGCTTGCCGCTGACACTGTTCCACCATCTTTTGATTCGATTCACATGCCTCCTCTGGGCAACGAGGCTATAAACAAAATTTATGTTATTCTAAAAATTATAAACTTCGCTGGGGCGGGGGGCGGTGCTATGATGCGCGAACAAGGGGTGAGAGTCCACACTTTTCCGCCCTTTTCGATTGCCCCGAACAACTAAATTTCCAAGGTAGGAGCTAGAAGGATGAGCGAGCGAGTAATAATCTTCGATACGACTTTGCGCGATGGCGAACAATCTCCAGGTTGTAGTATGAATCTGGAAGAGAAATTGCGAATGGCGCGGCAACTAGACGCGCTGGGCGTGGACGTGATCGAAGCCGGCTTTGCTATCGCTTCGGATGACGATTTTGCTGCAATCCGTGAAGTGGCGCGCACCTGTCGCCGCCCCATCATTGCCAGTTTATGCCGCACGACGCCGGAAGACATCGAACGCGCCTGGGAGGCACTGGCCGACGCCGCCCGCCCGCGAATCCACACTTTCATCGCCACCTCAGACATCCACCTGCAGTACAAGTTGCAAAAGACCCGCGCCGAGGTTCTGGAAATGTCGCGCAACGCCGTGCGCCTGGCCAAGAGTTTTACCGACGACGTGGAGTATTCCGCCGAAGATGCCACGCGAAGCGATCTGGATTATCTGTGCGAAGTGATCGAAGCCGTAATTGACGAGGGCGCAACCGTCGTCAATATCCCGGATACCGTCGGCTACACGATTCCGTCCGAATACACGCATATCATTCAGACGCTGAAACAGCGCGTGCGCAATATTGATAAAGCCGTCATCAGCGTCCACTGCCACAACGATCTGGGCCTAGCCGTGGCCAATTCGCTGGCGGCCGTCGAAGCCGGCGCGCGCCAGATCGAGTGCACTATCAACGGCATCGGCGAGCGCGCGGGCAATGCATCGCTAGAAGAGATCGTCATGGCTTTGCGCGTCCGGAAAGATCTGATGCCCTACGAATACGGCGTGACGACCGAAGAGATTTATCGTTCCAGCCAAACGCTGTCGAACATCACCGGCGTCCAGGTGCAGCCGAACAAGGCCATCGTCGGCAAGAATGCCTTCGCTCACGAAGCCGGCATCCACCAGCATGGCATGCTGAAAAACCGCATCACCTACGAAATCATGATGCCGGAATCGGTAGGCGTAAAAACCAACAGTATCGTGCTGGGCAAACATTCGGGCCGCTTCGCGCTCGGCAAAAAGTACGAAGAGATGGGCCACAATCTAACGCGGCCTGAACTCGACAAAGCCTACAAGCTCTTTACCAAATTGGCCGATCAGAAGAAAGAAATCTTTGAAGAAGACCTGGTCGCCATTCTGCAAGACGGCTTCACGCAAATCCCCGAACGCTACAAGCTGCGTACGGTGCAGGCAACTGCTGGAACTTCGACGCTGGCGACGGCGCTGGTCACGCTGGCCGACACCAAAACCGACGCCGCCGGGACGCAAACCGCATCGGGCGATGGGCCGGTTAATGCTGTTTACGAAGCGATTGACAAGATCACCGGATTGAAAGGCGTGTTGGCTGATTACACCGTGCGCTCAATCACGCGCGGCACCGATGCGGTCGGCGAAGTCTTTGTCCACGTCGAATTCGAAGGCACGTCTTACACGGGCAAGGCGGCTAGCACAGACATCGTAGACGCCAGCGCCCGCGCCTATCTGAACGCCGTCAACAAGGCGCTCTACGCGAAAGAACGAACCAAGCTGGTCGGCGAGAAGATCACGTTGGCCAACGCAGCGAACTGAAGCGATATCCGACAAGCTTCAGTTTGTCGGACATTTTCCAAGGAACACTTTTATGGGAATGACAATTACTGAAAAGATTCTGGCCGCGCACAGTGGCCGCGATACGGTGGTGCCGGGCGAGATCGTCAACGCCAAACTCGACCTGATCGTCTGTCACGATGTGACCACGCCGCCCGCCGTCGAGATGCTTAGAAAGCTAGGCATCAACAAAATCTTCGATCCATCGAAGGTTCTGGTCACGCCCGATCACTTCGTCCCCAACAAGGACATCAAGAGCGCCGAGCTATCAAAGCAACTGCGCGAATGGCGCATCGAACAGAAGATCGAGCGCTATTACGAAATCGGCAACCACGGCATCTGCCACGCCATTGCGCCCGAACAAGGCCATGTGCTGCCCGGCCAAACCATCGTCTGCGGAGATTCGCACACGACGACGATGGGCGCGCTCGGCACGTTCGCCACCGGCGTCGGTTCGACCGATTTGGCTGCGGCGCTGGCGACCGGCGAACTCTGGTTCAAGACTCCCGAATCAATGCTGTTTGAACTGAACGGCGATCTGCCGTTCGGCGTTTATTCCAAAGACGTCATCCTCTACATCATCTCGAAGATCGGCGTGGACGGCGCGCGCTACAAAGCGATGGAATATCGCGGCAGTGGCCTGAAATCCCTGACGATGGAAGCCCGCTTTACCATCACCAACATGGCCATCGAAGCCGGCGGCAAAAGCGGTATCATGCCCGCCGATAGCGTTTCCGAAGACTACGTCAAGGCGCGTACCAGCGAACCCTATACGATCTACAACTCGGACGAAGACGCGACGTATTCCGAACGGTTCACAATCAACATTGACCAACTTGAACCGATTGTCGCGCTGCCCAGTCTGCCGTCGAACGGACGCTTTATCGGCGAGATCGAACGCACCAAGATGGATCAAGTCTACATTGGTTCCTGCACCAACGGGCGCATCGAAGACCTGCGCATCGCCGCGCAAATCTTCAAAGGTCACAAAGTTGCAGACGGCACGCGCGCCATCGTCGTTCCGGCCACAACCGAAGTCTGGAAGATGGCAATGCGGGAAGGCTTGCTGGAAATCTTCGCTGACGCCGGCTGCGTGGTTTCGACCGCGACCTGCGGGGCTTGCCTGGGCGGACATATGGGCGTGCTCGGCGCTGATGAGACTTGTTTGTCCACGACCAATCGCAATTTCGTTGGACGCATGGGATCGCCGAAATCTAAGGTCTATTTGGCTTCGCCAGCAACAGCGGCGGCGACGGCCATCACCGGCACGATCACTGATCCGCGCGAATTTTTGAAAGCTTCGGTGCAGGCAGCGGCGGCATGAGGTTAGTGTCTTGCGTTATCAGTTTGATTGGGACCCCGTCAAAGAACGGAAGAACCTTCGCAGACGGCGTATCTCATTTCGTCA
>JBDSAM010000159.1:0-3960 GCA_039922135.1 Blastocatellia bacterium | reverse complement strand
ACCAGCGCGACCGTGCCGGATTTGTGATTTTCAGTCAAACTTAACTCTCCAAATCTACAATTTAGTTACCTTCCAGAAGAAGTTGCCACAACCATTGTAAGTCACCCTAATGGTTTTTAGTGGCCGTTCCCTGGTTTGGCTGCGGCGGCTTCCGCTGGCTGACCCTGGCTGGCGGTTTCTGGTGGCAACTTTTGGATGCGCAGTCGCGAAACCTGGCGTTCATTGGCTTCGATCACTTCAAAGCGCAGGCCGCGAAACTCCAGGATTTCGCCGACATTGGGCAGGTAACCAAGTTGGTTGATAACCAACCCGGCGACAGTGGTGAAATCATCTGCTGCTAGCTCGGCGCCGAACTCTTTTTCGATCTTGCCGATCTCGACATCGCCGCGCACGACGCAGATGTCTTCGGCTTCCTGGGTGATCCCGACTTCGGTCTCCTGAGGGTCGGGTTCATCTTCGTCTTCAATCTCGCCGACGATCTCTTCGATCAAATCTTCAAGCGTAACCAATCCTGCCAGCCCGCCATATTCGTCAATGACGACGGCCATTTGCGCTTTGGCCTTCTGCATTTCGCGCAGCAGATCATCAATCGGTTTCGATTCGGGGACTTCATAAAGCTGGCGTCGCGCCATCTCCAAAGCCGAACCACCGGTCTCGCCGCTGGCCCAGCACTTGAGCAGGTCGCGCACGTAGATGACGCCTTCGATGTTGTCAATTTGCTCGCGATAAACGGGCAGGCGCGAATACTTGGATTCAATCATCAGGTCGCGCACATGCTCGATGGTCATGTCTGCTTCGACGGCGACGATCTTCGGTCGCGGAGTCATGACTTCGGCAACGGTGCGGTCACTGAAGCGGATGATTGATTGAATCATCTCGCCTTCATCTTCTTCTATGATGCCTTCTTCTTCTCCAACGTCCAGAAAGGCCTGCAACTGGTCGCCGTTCGTCTCGCTTGCTTCGCCTGCATCCTGTTGCGGTTGCGTGGGCGGCTCCGGATCGCGCTGAAAGGTGCGCAGGGCGCGGTAGAGTGGGTGTGCAATCGCCCCGAGCAGCGGCCACAAAATCCGCAGCGGCACGCGTAACTTGAGCAGCGTACCTTGCGGATCATTCTGCGTGGCGATCAGCGGCACAACCTGGCGGAAGACGATCACGATCACGATCATTCCGCTGAAGGCTGTAATTAGAAAATGTTGCGGATACACTTGTTGCGCCAGCGAACTAATCAGGATTGCCAGCGAGGCGATGGAGACGTGAATGCCGAAGGTCAGGGTAAAGCTGAGTTGGTGGTAATGATCCAGGATTGAGCGCCAGAACTTGGCATGCCGCGTTTCGTCGGTTTCGCCAGCTAGTACGCGCAGGCTGACATCGCTCAATTCATCAAGGGCGCTTTTGGCGGTGGCGGTAACGACCAGCATCACAATAAAGATGCCGGTCAAAGCTATTTCAGATTCCATAGGTAGTCAGTAGTCAGCAGTCAGTCACTCTAGAGAAACAAACAACGGATGGGTGTTAAAGCAGGGCTTTTCTCAATTTCCTTTCCAGGCGATTCATCTCGCCGTTGTCAGTTTCGTGATCGTACCCAGCCAGATGCAGGGTGCCGTGGATGATTAAATGCTCAATCTCTTGCTCGAACGTCAAACCAAGTTCGCCTGCATAGCGTTCGGCAGTTTCGACCGAAATCACCATATCACCCAAATGCGCCGGCTCGCCCTGTTCGACAATGCCGTCTTCGGCTTCGTGGTAAGCGAATGAGAGAACGTCGGTCGGTTTGTCAATTCCGCGATAATCACGGTTCAAAATACTCATCGCCCGGTCGCGGATAAAAGTGATTGTCAAAGCATCGTCTTCCTGTCCGATTCGATTCAGTACCGCCTGTGCCAGCTTCGCCGCTGCCTGACGATCAATCTCGCGTAGCCTTTGACGGTTGAGAACTTCAATTTCGCCCGTCTCCCCGTCCCGGCTAGAGGCTGATCTTTTTGTTGTGCTCATCGTAGGCCCGGATAATCATCATCACGAGTTGGTGGCGGACGACGTCGCGTTCGTCGAAATGGATAAACTCAATGCCTTCGATATTGCTGACGACCCGCTGCGCTTCGACCAGGCCAGACTTGCGGCCCGAAGGCAAATCAATCTGCGTCACGTCGCCGGTGATAACCGCCTTCGATCCGAATCCGATGCGCGTCAAAAACATCTTCATCTGTTCAGATGTCGTGTTCTGCGCCTCGTCCAGAATAATGAAAGCATCTGCCAGCGTGCGGCCACGCATAAAGGCCAGCGGCGCGACTTCGATCACACGCTTTTCCAGAAACTTGGTCGCGCGCTCATACTCCATCAGGTCAAATAGCGCGTCGTACAGCGGCCGCAAGTATGGGTCCACCTTGTCCTGCAAATCGCCGGGCAGGAAGCCAAGCTTTTCGCCCGCTTCAACTGCCGGGCGCGCCAGCACAATGCGAGTGACGCGCTTCGACATCAAATACTGCACAGCCATCGCAACCGCCAAATAGGTCTTGCCCGTACCAGCCGGGCCGATCCCGAAAACGATGTCGTTGTTTTCGATGGCTTCCATGTAGCGTTTTTGATTTGGCCCTTTGGCTGTCACCTGTTTGCGGCCAGCGGGGTTAATGCGTTTTTGGCCTATCAGCAGTTCGCGCAAAGATGAAGTGCGGTCGTCGGCAATTTGTTTGAACGCGGTGCGGAGTTCGTTGGCCGCCGGCGTGCGGCCTTCGTTGAAGAGCTGGCCGTAATCTTTCAGGATGCGCTCAACGATGGCTACGTCGGCTTCGTCACCTTCGACCAGCAGTTCTGCGCCGCGTCCGCCGACGCGTACGCTTAACAGCGATTCCAGATACTTGATGTTCTGATCGTGCGGACCGAAGAGGGCTTCCAGTCCGCGTTCCGGCAATGTGATTTTCAGGCTACGCAGTGGTTGTCTTGCTCCTTCGAAAGCGGGCTGTGATGGATGATGTTTCTTTGAATCATTGGGACGCGCGGAAAGTTACTACACGGCATTTGAGGGTGTCAATTGCGATCGGGGACGCAGTGCCCGCGCGTAAGCAAGCGGCGATCTGCGCAGCCCGCCGCTTGCTTACGCGCGCGGTACCGTAACGGTCTTTCTCAAACGGTCAAGCAGCGCGGCAAAATCAGCAGGCGGCGGCGCTTCATACTTAAGCTGCCTTTTGTCCACCGGATGTTTGAAGCCTAACTGAAAGGCGTGCAATGCCTGCCGCTCAAATTCTATTTTCGGTTCCGGCAGGGGATCGTACACATACATCCTCTCGCCGATGATCGAATGGCCGCGCAATCCGGCTTGAATGCGAATCTGATTGCGTTTGCCGGTCACCAGACGGATTTCCACCAAGCTGGCATGTTGGAACGTTTCAACCACCCTATAACGGCTCGTCGCTTGTTTGGTGAAGCGGTCTTTCCTTTCGGCGGCCATCTGCTTTAACTCGGCTTGATCCCATTCCAGCAAATCTTTCCAGACGCCAGACTCCGGCTTCGGGATGCCGTGGAGGGCGGCCAGATAGACGCGTTCGGGTTCGCGTCGTTCGAACTGTTCCTTCAGCTTATATTGTGCCTCGCCGGTTTTGGCGAAAACGATAACGCCGGACGTGTCGCGGTCAATGCGATGGACAACCAGCGGATCGCGGCCACCGTGAGAACGCAGGTGAAACTTGACCTGATCGAATAGCGACTCTTCATCGGGCTGCGCTGGAAGCGGCACTGACAGCAAGCCCGCGGGTTTGTTAAGGACCAGCAGGGACGAATCTTCATAAAGCAGATGCAAGCCCGAATCGCGGCGTTCAGTATAACGGCGCGCCGCGCTGCCCGGGCGATCCATCCACAATCGGACGGTTTCACCCGATTGTAATTTGCGGCCAGCATCAGCACTGGTTTGCTCAACGTCGTTGATGGATACCTTGCCTTTTTCAATCGCTGACAGCGATTTTGACCGCG